>CAMYMY010000141.1 GCA_947259625.1 uncultured Kiloniellales bacterium
CCAGGTCGCGCGCCACGATGATTGGTCCGCTCAAGGAGAGGCGCGTCTTGATCGGATGGCGGGTCAGCTCGGCCAGGATCTCGGCCATGGGCCGGTTCAGGTCGACCGCGACGACCTCGCCGGACAGCGCCTCGTCGCCGACCTCCGGCAGGTACTTCGCCGGGTTGGTCTCGAGCTGCTCGAGGAAGAGCCCGTCCTGCGTGATCTTGGCCAGCGCCTGGCGGTCGGCCGAGCAGGACACGCCGAGGCCGATCGGCAGGCTGGCGCCGTGGCGCGGCAGGCGGATCACGCGCACGTCGTGGCAGAAGTACTTGCCGCCGAACTGGGCGCCGATGCCGGTTCGGCGGGTCAGCTCGTGGATCTGCGCCTCCATCTCGAGGTCGCGGAAGGCATGGCCGGACTCGGAGCCGGCGGTCGGCAGGCCGTCCAGATAGCGGCAGCTCGCCAGCTTGACGGTCTTCAGGGTCAGTTCCGCGCTGGTGCCGCCGATCACCACGGCGAGGTGATAGGGCGGACAGGCGGCGGTGCCGAGCGTGCGGATCTTCTCGTCGAGGAAACCGGTCAGGCGCTCGGGTGTCAGCAGCGAGGGCGTCGCCTGGAACAGGAACGTCTTGTTGGCCGAGCCGCCGCCCTTGGCGATGAACAGGAACTTGTACGCGTCCTCGCCCTCGGCGTAGATCTCGATCTGGGCCGGCAGGTTGTTGCGGGTGTTGGCCTCCTCGAACATGCCGAGCGGCGCCAGCTGGCTGTAGCGCAGGTTGCGCTTGAGGTAGGAGTCGAGCACGCCGGCGGCCAGCGCCTGCTCGTCCTTGCCGTCGGTCCAGACGCGGCGGCCCTTCTTGCCCATGACGATCGCGGTGCCGGTGTCCTGGCACATGGGCAGCACGCCGCCCGCGGAGATGTTCGCGTTCTTCAGCAGGTCGAAGGCGACGAAGCGGTCGTTGGCCGAGGCTTCTGGATCGTCCAGGATGTCGCGCAGCTGCTGCAGGTGGCCGGGCCTCAGCAGATGGTTGATGTCGCCGAAGGCCGCCTCGGCAAGGCGGCGCAGCCCCTCGGGCTCGACCTCCAGCAAGGTCTGCCCGCCGGCCTCCTTCAGCGTGACGAAGTCCCCGCTCAGCTTGCGGTACTGGGTGCAGTCCTCGCCCAGGGGAAAGAGGGGCGTATAGCTCTCGGTCTCGGTGTCGCTGGTCATGGCGGTTCTCTGCTGCTGGTGCGGTCGTTTGTCATACACCTTGGGCGGAGGCGCGAAAATGGAGAAGGTGGCCGTCCTTCGAGACGACCCGTGCGAAAAATGCGGCCAGAACCCGACGCCAACGCGGCCCAGGGGTGTTGTCTTGACTTAGGTCAATGCCGGAGGCTACAGGGGGAACGACAATGGCGCGAATATCGGCACCGTTCTTCGAACGAATTCCGGAGTCGCCGCGCGGCCCAGACAGGAACCGATGCCATGCTTTCCATCGCTCCCGAGAAGGTCTGTTTCGTGGTCATCAAGGCGCGGGCCTTCGACGTCAAGGTCGACGTCATCGAGCCCGACCCGGGATCGAACCCCGCCGACGACGACATGCGCGAAGTCCTCGAGGACTACGAGGAGGACCCGACCTTCGATGAACTGAAGGACTTCATACAGTCGCTGAACGTGGACGAGCAGATCGACCTGGTCGCCCTCACCTGGCTCGGCCGGGGCGACGGGACCAAGGACGAGTGGAGCGACCTCGTCCAGCAGGCCAAGGACTCGCGGTCCGACCATACCGCGGAATACCTCCTCGGTATCCCGCTGCTGGGCGACTACCTGGAGGAGGCCCTCTCGCAGCTCGGCTTTTTCTGCGACGAGGAAGAGATCGGTCACCTCTGACGGCACGGAGGGCATCCGATACCAAGGGGGTAAAGGCCATGACCTTCCGCCTGGCCGGCCCCGCCTGCGACGACGCCGCGCGACTCCCGGTGCCTGCCGATTGACGCAGGTCATGGAGCGGCCCGGCGCGAATCCCTAGCCTCGGGGGATGGGAAGGGACGATCCGAGCCCCCTTCCGGACCCGCCATGAGCGCGAAGCAGCAGCGAGTCGACGATTCCGGCCCGGCGGACCCCGACACCGCGCCCGCCCGCCCCCGGACGCGCGCCTCGCTGCCGGTCGTCCCACAAATTCGCGTCGAGATCGGAGAAGACGAGCGCCGGGACCTGAGGCGCACCGCCGGGAGGCTGCTCGCCGACGAGCCGCTGCTCAGCGTCACCGAGCCGTTCGGCGCGACCGTCACGTCCGGTCTGGGGCCCTGGCCCGGCTTCTTCCTCGAGGACCACAGCTGGATATCCTTGTTCGACGGACGCGGCGACATCGCTTACAGCTACCGGGCGCTGCTGCTCGCGGGCGACGGCGACCTCGTCACCATCGGCGCGCCGCGCAACGCCACGTTCGAACACTATTGCCGCGATCTTCTCGGGCTCGGCCGGGCCGAGGTGCTGATCCCCGCGGCGACAGACGCCGGACTGCCTCTCACCGTGCGCTGCGCCAAGGACCCCACGGTGCTGGACCGCGCCGCGGAACGGGCCCGAAGCGGCGGCGGCCTCAACGTCGTTCCCTACATGGGCACCGGCGGCGTCTGGATGCTGGCGGGCAAGGTGGCCGCCAGGTCCGGCGTCGAGGTGCGGGTCGCCGCGCCGCCACCGCGCCTGACCAGGCGGGTGAACGACAAGCTCTGGTTCGCCCAGCGCGTAACCGAGCTCTTCGGCGGCCGGGCACTGCCGCCGGCCTCCGCGGCCTTTAGTCTCGCCGCGCTCGCGGGGCGCCTGGCCGCGCTTTCCAGGCGCCACGCGGCCGTCGCGGTCAAGCTGACCGGCAGCGCCAGCTCGGCCGGAAACCTCGTGCTGGAGTCGGACGAGCTGGCGGGCGTTTCGCTGGGCGCGCTGCGCAATAGGCTGCACCGCCTCTTGCAAAGCATCGGCTGGCGCGGCGAGTTCCCTCTGCTGGTGACGGCATGGGAGCACCCGATCATCGCCAGCCCCTCGGTGCAGCTCTGGATTCCCGAGCGCGGCGCGGGCGACATCGCGGTGGAGGGCATCTTCGATCAAACCGTCGTGGGAACCGCGCGGATGTTCAGCGGCGCCGCACAGACGGCCCTGCCGGGGCGGTGGCAAAGCCTGCTCGCACACGAGGCGGCGCTACTCGGCTGCCTGTTTCAGGAGCTGGGCTACTTCGGGCGCTGCAGCTTCGACGCGATCCTGGTCGGCGACCACCTGGCCTCCGCCGAGCTGCACTGGATCGAGTGCAACGGCCGCTGGGGCGGAACGTCGATTCCCATGACGCTCGTCAATCGCCTGGTGGGCGACTGGCGGCGGCGGCCCTTCATCGCCATCGGGCGAAGCGATCTCATGGGTCCGCCGCGGCCTCTCGCGGATTTCCTGCGACAGATGGAACAACAGCTGTTCCGTCCGCCCGGGGGCACCGCCGGCCTGGTGGTGCTGTCGCCGAGCCGGATCGAGGAGGGCAGCGGTTACGAGCTTGCCGTGCTGGGCGACACGCAAGCGGCCGCCCGCAAGCTGGCCGAGACCGTATCGCTCCGGCTTGCACCGCCGGCGCAAGCCTCTTGAAGGGTTTTTCCCGGCATCCCCCGTAGCTAGATCCTGCCGCCTTCGGAGCGGTGGTGAAGGTGGGTGTGCTTGACGCTCTCCACCGTCCGCGCCACCTCGTCATCGGCGAGCGGTGGCTTGCAGCGTACCCGGTTCCAGCACAGCAGGAGTTCCAGAACCACGTCGGGGTCCACCTCGTGCCAGAGCAGATGTCCGGTCAGCGACGCGATCGTGTTGTTGCGCTCGCCCTCGGCGACCCCCTGTCGCACCAGGGCACGCCAATAGGCCAGTGGATGGCCCCGGTGCGTGGTGTCGCGTTGCAACAGCGTCGATAGCCACCCGGGCAGGGGCGCGAGCGGTACGTCATCCGGCCCATGAGAGTCTTGCCAGGCATAGCGTCGGCCCGAGGCGTGCAGGGCCGGCGGGGCAACCACGAGGCCGCCGTCTCCGCGCAGGTCGATACCCGGCGCCAGGGCCACCTTGTTGGGGATGCTTCCGCCGGGGTGGGCGAAGTAGAGATGCCGGCCGCCGCCGCCGGTGACCGCTTCGACCGTTTCGGGCAGGGCCCCATGCTCGGTCTCGAGCCGGGTCATGCTGTCCGCGCCGCCGTGCCTCGGGTCGATGTCGAGCACGACGAGCCCAGAGACCGCCCCGGTCACGATGCCCAGGTTCGCGTCCGGCCAACGGCCAAACCAAGCCTCGACCTCCTCTCTCGTCGGCAAGCGGTTCTGAAAGGACTCCCAACGGACCAACGGCCGCTTGCCGCCGGACTTGACCGGGATGGCCGCCCAGCCGCGCGCCAGACAGTCCAGCGCCGCGCGCGCCGCCTGCGACTCCGCCCTGCCCGCCCGTACCACGCGCGCCTCCTCGCGGTCTCCGCCGGTCGCACCGAAGGGCATCCGATCATCCGGCGAGGTTTATGCCGTAGCCGGGTCGAATTCCGCTGCCCATGATCTGAATCAATGCGACTTCACATACTATTTACTATACAGTTAGTTGTGATTACAGGGATCCTAGGATGATCCTGGCCGATCGAGTCGCCAGGCAGGTCCGTAGAGCAAGATGCTCCTCCCGAATCGGTCGTTGGATCGCCGACGATTCCAGAGGGAGCGGTTCCTTGGCTTCGACCGAGAAGAACCCCTGCAGCCCTTATCTCTCGAGGCCGCTCCGCAGCCTCGAACAGGCGGTCAGGGACCTCGCCGCCCGAAACAAAGACGCCCCGGCGGCCGAGGACGACAGCAAGAGGTGCGGTCTCTCGAGTGTGACATCGGACCGGCACCGAAGGAACGACACGGGCCCTGTCCCGGCGGTACCCAAACCCCGAAACGACCGCCCCTTGCCCGCGGCGGCAGAGTCGAACGGCAGAAGAGGAGGATCACGTGGAGCGCAAAGACCTGAGAGAGGCAGAGCGAAAAGAAGCCTGGGACGCCACCAAGACGGCTGTCGGTGCCTATGCCAAGAATCCTTGTAGGGCCACCGAGGTGGAGGTCACCGCCGCCTTGCGCAAGATCAGGCGCCTGGAAGGCGCCTCCAAGAGGGCGCTGGCGCGGCCCAGGCTACGAAAGCGGACGGACAAATAGTCCTGTCGTCCCGAATCCGGGCTATTCGAGACGCTCCAGATCCATCTTCAGACCGAGGAACTCGAGCAGGTCCTTGAGCGCAATGACGCCCAGCAGCCTGTCGCCCTCGGCCACCATGAGTCGGCTGTTGCCGCCGCGGCGCATGACCGAAAGCGCCTTTACGGCATCGGCGCGAGGTCCAATCGTGTTGTCCGGACCACATGGCACAAGGATATCCGCCACCCTGGCCCTGGCCCACTCGGCGCGCGGAACCTCCCTGACCTGGCGGGTGCTCACCAGGCCGACCAGACGCGGACCGTCGACCACCGGAAAAAGGTCGTAGTGGTAGCCGTAGATGTAGTCCTCGATCAGGCTTTCGACCGATAGCTCCAGGGAGACCGTCACGGGATCGAGCGTCATGAACCGCGACACCGGCTCGCCCTCGAAGGCCTGGCGGGTTATGAGCTGGGTGTAGGACGCACTGGCGGCGCCGCGCAGGAACAGGCCGATCAGGGACAGCCACATCCCGCCGATGAAATCGCCCGTCAGAACGCTGAGGACTCCGAGGGAGATCAGCACGATGCCGAAGACTTGGCCGCAGCGCGAGGCGAGCCGCGTGGCCCAGCGCAGATCGCCCTTCCAGTACCACAGCGCCGCGCGCAGCGCCCGGCCGCCGTCCAGCGGGAAGGCCGGAACGAGGTTGAACACCGCTAGCACGACGTTGATGAAAGCCAGGTAGCCGCTCACCCCCAGGACACTGACCGGCACTCCTTGCACTGCGCCGGCCAGCGTCAGGCCATGGAAACCGGCGGCCAGCGCAAGGCTCGCGATCGGCCCTGCGATGGCCATCAGAAACTCGGTCTTCGCGCTGTCCGGCTCCTCCTCCATCTCGGCGACCCCGCCGAAGATGAACAGCGTGATGCCCTTGATCGACAGGCCGTAATGGCGCGCCACGAGGGCATGCGAAAGCTCGTGCAGCACCAGGGAGAAGAACAGGCCGATCATTCCGATCACGCCCATCTTCCAATAGGTCGCCGGCGGCAGGCCCGGGTAGAAGGCGGGAAAGAGCCCCTGGGCGAGCGACCAGGTCACGAGCAGGGCCAGGAACAGCCAGCTCATGTCCGCCTGCACCTTGAAGCCGAACAGCTCGAAGAGGACGAGGCGCTTGCCGAACATGGATGGACCCTCGCGCTCCGGTCAAGGCGGCGGCGAAACGGCGCCGGGACCCTCACATGGCCCGACCAGCTCCATCAGCCGCCTTGCGTCTTGCGTCGCGTAGCCTTGCTCGTCGTTGTCAAAGTAGCAGTAGACGTCCAGGCCGGCCTTGCGCCATGTCAAGATCCGCCGCGCCCAGGCGGCGAGCGCCCCTGCATCGTAGCTTCCGCGATAGGGACCGCCGGGCCCGTGCAGGCGCAGGTAGACGAAATCGGCGGTGACCCGGGCCGGCGCGCAACGGCCGCCCAGATCGTAAACGCAGAAGGCCGCCTGATGGCGTTGGAGGAGGTCGTAGACCACTGGCGTAAACCAGCTCTCGTCGCGAAACTCGAATGCGAAACGACGGTCCCGGGGCAGCGCGGCGAGAAAGGCCTCCAGGCGGTCCGGGTCGACCCGCCACCTCGGCGGCAGCTGGAACAGGATCGGCCCGAGCTTGCCGGCCAGGGTGTCCACCACCTCGAAGAAGCGCCGGCAGGCTTGCGGCGGGTCCTTCAGCTTCTTCATATGGGTGATGTACCGGCTCGCCTTGCAGGCGAAGACGAAGTCGCTGGGCACGCGCTCGCGCCATGCCGCCAAGACCTCCGGTGTCGGCAGGCGGTAGAAGGTGCTGTTGATCTCCGTCGTGCGGAAGACGCGCGCGTAGTACGCCAGAAAGGTCTCGGGCCTCGCACCCTCGGGATAGAAGGGTCCGACCCACTGAGCGTAGTGCCAGCCAGAAGTACCGATATGGATGCGCCCGCCGCCGCTCACGATGTCGTCCCGCTTGCGCCGTCCCCATTACCGGACAGCCACCTCCTCTAGCCGACGATATGGTGCTTGCCGATCGGGTCCACCGTGCTCGCCTGCGGTCCCTCGGCGCCTTCCCGCTCGGCCACCACCAGGCGCACCTCACTGCCGACCTCCAGGCTGTCGAAGGCCTGTCTCAGGACGCTGTTCTTGTGGAAATAGACCTCGCGCCCGTCCGAGGCCGCCACGAAGCCATAGCCCTCATAGGGAAACAGGCGTACGACCTTGCCGTGAAGCGGCACCTCGTGCGCCTTGACGTGGCCGCTCAGCTTGCGCCCATAGTCCTCGAGCTGGCGGCGCGCTGCGTCGAAGGCATCGCGCACGGCCACGTAGACGTCCTCGTGGGCGTGCTTATTTCTAGGATGGCGGCTCACCACCAGCTCAGTCCCGGGCACGCCAATTTCGACGCGCACATGGTAGAGCTTGCCTTTTCTGCGGCGGCGCTCCGGCGCCTCGATCACCACCCGACAGCTTGAAATATGGTTGAAATAACTCTCCAGCCTCGCAGCCCTCTCGCGGACCTTCGCCTCGACCGTTTCCGAGCGGTCCATGTTGCGAAAGCTGATCTGCAATGGAATGTCCATGACCGATGCCTTGATTGTTGTCGTTGCCATTATACGGAACCTCTCTCCACAGTGCCGACTCATCCCTTGACGCAAACGAGTGGTGACAGCTTGGCCACCTTGCGGGCAAGGCCCGCACGGTCCGATGCGTCGACCACCGCGCCGACGTCCTTGTAGGCGCCCGGCGCCTCCTCGGCGACGCCGCGCGAGGAGTGGCTCTTTACGATAATACCCCGATCGGCCAGCTGATCGACGATCTGTCGCCCGCGCCACTGTTTCAAGGCCCGATGCCGGCTCATGGCACGCCCGGCACCGTGACAAGCGGAGCTGAAGGCGCGCGCCTCGCTCGCCGCCGTGCCTGCGAGCACGTAGGAGGCCGTGCCCATGCTGCCGCCGATCAGGACCGGCTGGCCGAACGGCCGCAGGCTTTCGGGCAGGTCCGGGTGACCGGGGCCGAACGCGCGGGTCGCACCTTTCCTGTGGATATAGACCCGGCGCCACCCGCCGTCGATCTCGTGCTCCTCGACCTTGCAGGTGTTGTGCGAAACGTCGAACAGCAGCTCGAGCCGCGCTTTGGGAAACAGCGCGGCGAAGACCTCGCGGGTCAGGTGCCCGATGATCTGCCGGTTGGCCAGGGCACAGTTG
>CAMYMY010000142.1 GCA_947259625.1 uncultured Kiloniellales bacterium
CCGCCGGCGACGAGACCCAGCGACCCGGCGGCGCCCATCGTCAGAAAGTCGCGTCTTTTCATGGCACACCCTTGCTCAACTGACTGCGTTCAAGGCACAGGAAAAATCGCATCATGGTTGACCCACGTTGAGTGTAGATCTAGCCAGAACCATAGCGAACGTCTTTGATTCGTACAATAATTTTATGGTTTTTGTTCGGTTATAATTCAATCGGAAATAATATAGAATCCGATCGGGGTCGCCGTCTTTCCGGTAATCCAGTTCCAGCGCATACGACAGGGCGCTACTGAACTGCCGCCCTCGACCGTCCGCTTATACCACCGGATGACGGTCTCTGCGGGGTCCCGACATTTGAGATATCCATGGTCGTAGAGTTTGCCCAAATGCGCGGCGGCGTCCGCATCGCCGGCCTCGGCCAGGCGCGTGAGGATTCGGCCCGCAGCCTCGTCATGGCCGCGGCGGGACAGGTCCAGTGCGTGACTTGGGAGCTTCTCGTTCGACATGACAATGACTATAGCGCGAAACCGCTCCTCCGGGCAGGGGGCCGCAACGCCGGCTCTCGACAGTGGTGGTGCGGTCTGTCATAGCTGCCGCCAACTCGAAACCGGGAAACGGATCAATGAAGCTGTTCTTCCACTGCCGGGCCGTCGGTCTCCTTCGGCTCTGTACTCTGGCGCTGGTGCTTTTGGTCCTGCGGGTGGAGCCCTCGAGGGCGCTACCGCAGGACGGGCAGGTGTTTCAGGACTGGACGGCGCGCTGCGAGGCGGATCCATCCGACGCCTCCGTGAAGCGCTGCTACATTGTCCAGGCCGTCGTCGCTGGCGAGCAGCGCCAGCGGGTCATGTTGTTGGCCGTGGCCTATCCGCCCGGCCAAGAGTCGCCGCTGGCGACGGCCATCCTGCCGCTCGGGACCGATCTGAGGCCGGGCATCGAGGTCGCCATCGATGACGGCGAACCTAAGCGTTACCCCTTTTCCGTCTGCATGGCGGACGGCTGTCAGGCGCACATACCTTTGGACACCGCCCTGCTGGCGGCCTTCAAGAAGGGCGTCGGGGGCAGCGTGGCATTTCTCAGGGGACCGGACCGCCGCGCCCTCAAGGTGCCGTTCTCGCTGAAAGGCTTCACGGCGGCTGTGAACGCCTTGAAATAGGCGGCCGGTGCGGCGCGGCCTTCACGAGGGGGACGAGCGATGCTGCGCCTCTACGACTATCCGGATTCCGGCAACGGCTACAAAGTGCGCCTGCTGCTCAATCAGCTCGCCATCCCCTTCGAGCTGATCGAGCTGGACATCATCAATGGCGAGACCCGGACCCCGGAATTCCTGGCCAGGAACCCGAACGGCAAGATTCCCGTGCTGGAGCTGGAGGACGGCGCGTTTTTGCCCGAGTCCGATGCGATCCTGTTCTACCTGGCCGAGGGCACGCCGTTCTTGCCGAACGAGCGTCTCGGGCGCGCCCGGGTGCTGCAGTGGATGTTCTTCGAGCAGTACAGCCACGAACCGACCATCGCGGTCGCCCGTTTCTGGCTGAAGCACCTGGAGATGACGGAAGCGCGCCGCGCGGCGCTCGCCGAGAAGCAGAGGCAGGGCCGGGTCGCCCTCGCGGTCATGGAGAGCCATCTGGAGAACCGCGAATTCTTTGTCGGCGGCGCCTATTCAATCGCGGATATCGCGCTTTACGCCTATACCCACGTGGCCGGCGAAGGCGGCTTCGACCTCGGCGAATTCCCGGCGATCGGCGCCTGGCTGGGACGGGTCCGCGCCCAGCCCGGCCACGTCCCGATCATCCAAGGATGAGCTCGACCGGCCGCCGGTTGACTTGGGGCGCGGCCTGGGGCATCTTCCCGGCCCGCAACTGCTGGATGCAGCCGCGGATAAGCGTTGGAAAGACCGGAGCCATGAGACTGCCGTTTCAACACAACACGGGGCGCCGCATAGGCGGCATCGAACCGGCCACGCCGAGTGCCGGCGATACCCCCACTGGCTCCGGGAAGGGGACAGAACAGCTGTCCTAACCAGCGGCGCGACACGGGCGCCATCCAAACAGGACCCTTCCCGAACCACCGTCCGGGAAGGGTTTTTCATTGGGCCTTTACCCGGAGGGATCTACACCTGACGCGTAAGGACCAATACCATGAGCACCTACCAGTACCACGAGACCGGGGGCGCGCCGATCAAGGCCTGGACCCGGGGCGTGCCGATCGAGGACGCGGCGATGGAGCAGCTGCGCAACGTCGCCCGGCTGCCGTTCATCCACAAGCACGTCGCCGCGATGCCCGACGTGCACTGGGGCATGGGCGCGACCGTGGGCAGCGTGATCCCGGCCAAGGGCGCGATCATCCCGGCCGCCGTCGGCGTCGACATCGGCTGCGGCATGTGCGCCATGCGCACCTCGCTGACCAGCCACGACCTGCCCGACAGCCTGGCCGACCTGCGCCGGGAGATCGAGCGCAAGATACCGGTCGGCTTCGGCGTGAACCAGAAGCTCACCGGGCCGGCCCGAACGGCCTGGGAGGCCGAGTTCGCCCCGGGCTACGCCTGGCTCGAGGAGAAGTACCCTAAGGTGGTGGCCAAGCGGCACCCCTCCTACATGCTGGGGTCGCTCGGTGGCGGCAACCACTTCCTCGAGGTCTGCCTGGACGAGTCGGACCGGGTCTGGGTCATGCTGCATTCCGGCAGCCGGGGCATCGGCAACAACATCGGCCGCCTGTTCATCGAACTGGCCAAGCAGGACATGCGCCGCTACTTCGTGAACCTGCCGGACCGCAACTTGGCCTATCTGCCGGAGGGGACGGAGCATTTCGACGACTACGTCGAGGCGCTCGCCTGGGCGCAGCATTTCGCCTTCGTCAACCGGCAGATCATGATGGACCGGGCGCTCGCGGCCCTGCGCACCCTGTTCAAGGGCTTCAAGACGGAGAAGGAGGCGGTCAACTGCCACCACAACTACGCCGTCAAGGAGCACCATTTCGGCGAGAACGTCTGGATCACCCGCAAGGGCGCGGTCCGGGCCGGCGAGGGGGACCTCGGCATCATTCCGGGCTCCATGGGCGCCAAGTCCTTCATCGTGCGCGGCAAGGGCAACCGGGAGTCCTTCCAGTCCTGCTCGCACGGCGCGGGCCGCGCGATGTCGCGCACCGCGGCCAAGGAGCGCTTCACGGTCGCCGACCACGCGGCCGCGACCGAAGGCGTGGAGTGCCGCAAGGACGAGGGCGTGATCGACGAGACGCCGATGGCCTACAAGGACATCGACGCGGTCATGGCCGCGCAGGCGGACCTGGTCGAGGTGGTCCATACCCTGAAGCAGGTCGTCTGCGTGAAGGGGTGAGGGGCAGGGCGGCCCGTGCGGAGCTTCCGGGCGGGTCCGTCGCGGCTCCTCAAACCCCGTGGTACTCGCGGAACCATTCGACGAAGCGGGGCAGGCCGTCTTCGATCGTGGTCTTGGGCTCGAAGCCGAGGTCGCGGCGCGCGGTCTCGATATCTGCGTAGGTCTCCTCGACGTCGCCCGGTTGCATCCCGGTGAACTCCTTGACCGCCTCGCGCCCGCAGGCCCGCTCGAGCACCGCGATGAAATGCATCAGGTCTTCCGAGCGGTGGTTTCCCAGGTTGTAGAGCCGGTGCGGCGGGGCGTCGCCCTCG
Organism: uncultured Kiloniellales bacterium; assembly: GCA_947259625.1. Lineage (GTDB taxonomy): Bacteria > Pseudomonadota > Alphaproteobacteria > Kiloniellales > JAKSDN01 > CAMYKD01. The sequence continues at coordinate 3,638 of CAMYMY010000142.1, forward strand.
GCCTCGGGCGGGGTCTCGAGGGCGGCGAGGACGCCCGCGACGATGTCGTCGATGTAGGTGAAGTCGCGGCGCATCTCGCCGTTGTTGAACACCTGGAGCGGCTTTCCTTCGAAGATCGCCTTGGTGAAGAGGTAGGGCGACATGTCGGGCCGGCCCCAGGGACCGTAGACGGTGAAGAAGCGGAGGCCGGTCATGGGCAGGCCATAGAGCCGGGCATAACTCTCCGCCATCAGCTCGCCGGAGCGCTTGGTCGCCGCGTAGAGCGAGACCGGATGGTCGACCCGGTCCTCGACCGCGAAGGGCAGCTTGTCGTTGGCGCCGTAGACCGAGGAGGAGCTGGCGTAGACCAGGTGCCTCAAGCGGGGCAGGCGGCGGCAGGCCTCCATGACCACGAGCTGCCCCGTGACGTTGGCGTCGACATAGGCGAAGGGATTGATCAGCGAATAGCGTACCCCCGCCTGGGCGGCCATATGGGCGACCTGTTCGATCTCGGGCCGGGCGGTGCAGAGCGCCGGCAGGGCCTTGCGGTCGGCGAGCTCCAGCTTGTGGAAGCCGAACCCCTCCCGCGCCTCGAGGCGGGCGAGGCGCGCCTGCTTGAGCAGCGGGTCGTAGTAGTCGTTCAGGTTGTCGACCCCGACGACCCGCCGGCCCCGGTCGAGCAAGGCATGGGCGAGATGGGAGCCGATGAACCCGGCGGCACCGGTGACGAGGACGGTCATGGTTTCTTCCACGTGCTTGCGGACGCTCCCTATAGCCCGGCCGCACGCCGAAACTCAAGGGCGCCGGGGCCCCGGCCGGGCCGCGCGAAATCGACCCCGGGCCGCGCTCATTCGTACAGTTCGAGGAACTGGACCCCGATCTTGTCCTTCAGTTTCCAGCACAGCCGACAGCGGTAGGTTTCGCCGGACTCGAGGCTCAGGTCGAAGGTCGGCGGCAGGCCGGTCGTGCCGTCGGGAAGTCGGATCGCGGCGCCGCCGTGGGACAGGTTGACGATCTTGCAGTCGACACCGGGGCCGAAATCGATCCTGGCGGCCTTTATGGTCTTGAACCGGCGGTGCCTCCTGCGTTCGTCGCGACGCTCGACCAACGGCTCCTGTTGCGCGCCTAGACCGCCCACCTCCAACCCGGCTGCCAGCCTCGAGCGCGCGACGACCGACTCCATGCACGTGATCAGCTCGGTCCTGGTGAAGGGTTTGACCAAGTACTCGCCACTGCCGAAGGCCAGGCCGCCGAACGCGCTGTCGCGATCGACCAGACCGGACTGTATGAGGAAGGGTATCTGGATCCCCTCCGCCCGCAGACGCTCGATGACTTCGTACCCATCGATATCCGGAAGCATCACGTCCAGCAGGAGGAAATCGTACTGGTTGGCTCTGGCGAGCTCGATCGCGCGCTCGCCCAGGTCGGTCTTGTCGCAGACATGGCCGACCTCCCGAAGCATGAGCTCGACGGCTCCTGCGGATTTTTCGTCATCTTCGACATAGAGTACCCGCATCGCGCGTTTCCGCCTGGCTCCGGATCGAGGGGACGAATGGGGCGGCAGGTTAACATGCAAACGTTAAGAAAACAGGGACCAAAAGACCCGAAACCCGGCTCGACCTGCCGATGCCCGGCTTTGATCAGTCCGGACCGGAACGCGCCGGGCACAACCAGGCGCTGAAAGAGCGCTGGACGGCCGGGGGTGTGTCCTTCTTCGTCCGCTTCCCTTCATACGCCGCGGCGCCGTCCCGCCGAGGCCTTGGCGGAGGCGGATGGCGGATGGGGTGGGATTCGAACCCACGAGACGCTCTCACGCCTGCCGGTTTTCAAGACCGGTGCCTTCGACCGCTCGGCCACCCATCCGCGAGCCTCGCGCAAGGGCATCCTTCGACGGGCCCACGGGAATACCCCGCCAGGCGGCCTCGTAACGCCGAGGTCGCGCCGCGTCCGGAACGTAGGTTCGGGGTCGTGGGTGCAGTGGGTCGGGCCGCGATGGGGACTAGGTCGGAGGGACCAGTTAGAACCGATTCTCGTGCGTTCGGGGCAGGGGGCGTCGGTCACGAGGTTCGGCGACGCCGGCGGCTAGCCTTCGGACTTCTCGGCCGCCGGCTTCAGGTTCTGCTCGACCTCGGTCTTGGGTTCCGCGGCCTTTTTCGCGCCCGCCTCGGCCTTGGGTTTGGCGGCGGACTTGGCGGCGGACTTGGCGGTGGCCTTTGGCAAGGCCACCACGAAGCAGCCGACGCCCCGGCCGCTCAGCTCGCCGCAGAGCTTCTTGCTCGCGGCCCGGTTGGGCAGGGGCCCGGCGCGCAGACGGTAGACGATGCCCGTGTTGCCGCCGAGGTCCGCCTTGACGACCTCGCGAGACAAGCCGTCGAGCAGGCCTTTCGCCGACCCCAGGACCATCTTCCATGCGCGGTCGGCATGTTTCTCGCTGGCATAGGCGCCGACCTGAACCAGATAACCGCTCGCCGCGGCCGGCTTGTGAGCCTTTGGCTTGGCGGGCTTCTTTTCGTACTTCGTGGGCCCCGGGGCCATGCGGGCTGCTGCGTCCTGCTGCGCGGTCGCGCCCTTCGCGGGCCGGACGCTGGCGCTGCCGATCGAGCGTGACATTCCCGGCTCCCCAGCGACTTTCGCACCCTGCTTGTGCAGGGGCTTCGACATGGCGCTTGCCAACTCGTCGCCCTCGGCGAAATCCTTGCCGGAATCCTCGTCGCCCTCCGGAATGGCGGGCCGGATTTCGATGGGCCCATCGGCGGTGTCCCGCGCCGCCATGACGTCCGCCGGCGCATTGTAGGTCGCGGCATGAGCCAGGTTCTTGCTGCCGACCTTCCCGGCCTTGGGCTCGCGCGCCACCTCGCGCAGCATGGCGATACTTTCCGATTGATCGCCGCTCAAGGTCAGGGAGAGGCCCAGTCCAGCTGGGCTTCGGCGATATCGTATTTGCCCTGGTCGATGGAGGTCTTTGCCAAGCCGTAAAGCGCGTCGAAGTCGTCCGGGTTGATCAAGATGGCGGCCCGATAGGCGTTCGCCGCCTGTTCGGGAGCATCGAGATCCTTGTAGATTTCCGCCAGGGTATACAGCGGGGCAGGGTTGGTCGGCTGCGTGTCGAAGGCCCGCTCGCACATGCTGGCCGCCGTGTAGAGGTCACCCGCACTGTACATCTTGCTGCAGTAACGAAGAAGCATGGCGGCGCGTTCTTCCTGATTGTCCAAATTGACCGTTGGGCGGGGCCTGGACTCGTGCCTCGACAAGCCGGTGCAGGCGGTTGCCACCAAAACCAGACTTAGGGCCGTGGTAACCTTAAGGACGGATCGAATTGAACGTGTGCTCTTCATTGCAGCTTCCCGAAGCCGGTTTTCCCCAACCCCGACCCTCTCATTTGCGCCAACGAGCGTTCGCAGACTCTCTTAGGGTTACCGGACTATCAGCCGGCAGCCTTAAAATATTCCTAATTTCGCGGCGACCACTTGTCTTTTAGCCAATTATGGCTCTGTTTTTCTTGATATTGGATCCGGTTCGGACCGGTCGCCGGGGATCCGGAAGACCACGAGCGGGCATCCACGCGAGCCGGCCAATCCAGTCATTTGGCGTTGCTAGGGACCCGGCCGGGACGCTATCAGGATGGCATGGAGTTCGTGCTCTCCAAGGCGCTTTGGATCGCCTTCAATCCCGGCCATTTGCTGCTGGCCCTCGGATTTGTGGGACTTGTCGGTCTGTTCATGCGGTCGCGGCGCCTTCGCCGGGCCGGGAGGTGGCTCCTGGCCTCCATGGTCGTGGCGATGGGAGGGCTCGCCGTTCTTCCGGCAGGCTTCTGGCTGAGTCCGCTGGAGAGCCGTTTCCCGCCGCCCAACAGCTTGCCGGCCGGCGTCGACGGAGTGATCGTTCTAGGCGGCGCGCTCGACGTGAAGAGGTCCCATCGGCGCGGCCGGCCGGAGCTGAACGAGGCCGCGGATCGCGTGATCGGGCTTCTGGAACTGGCCCGCCGGTATCCCGAGGCCAGGGTGGTGTTTACCGGCGGCACCGCCGCCCTGCTGGACGACCGGCACCGCGAGGCGGATCTGATCCCGAATCTGCTGGATCGCATGGGCGGCACAGCCGACCGGCTGGTTCTGGAGCGCGACTCGCGGAACACGCACGAGAACGCGGTGTTCTCGAAGGCCCTGGCAGGGCCGCGCCCAGGCGAGACCTGGATCCTGGTCACCTCGGCGTTTCACATGCCGCGTGCCGTGGGCGTGTTCCGCCGCAGCGGTTGGGAGGTCATCCCCTATCCGGTGGACTACCGGAGCATCGGGCGGCCCGACTGGACGTCTCCGCCGGACCTGGTGCGGGGCCTGGCGGAAGTTTCGCTCGCCGCGAAGGAATGGGTCGGATTGATCGCCTATCGGCTGCTCGGCTGGAGCAGCAGCCTGTTTCCCGGTCCCCGGCCGCGAAACGACGTGGCCGCGCCGGCATCGAGGAGAACCGTGGCAGCCGCATTGCCTGACGGTCATGCCTGTGGCACAAGGGGGCCGTCTCGCCAGGAAACCTGGGGATATGGCGTGGGCGAATATCGGCGTTCGCGCGGGCGGACACCATATCTGCTGGGATAAGGAATGCGTTCTCGCAGCTTCGTACTGTGTTTCCTGGTTGCGGTCCTGGGCCCGCAGTTCGCCTGGGCTCAGGGCGATTTCGCCGCCTGGCTCGAGGACTTCAAGGGCGAGGCCACGGCCGCCGGGATCTCGCCGGCAACCCTGGCATCGGCTTTGGACGGCGTGGCGCCGCTCGAGGAGATAATCGAACTGGACCGCCGGCAGCCGGAGTTCACCCAGACCTTCTGGGGCTATATCGACGGACGCGTGACGCCGCAGCGCGTGGAACGAGGGCGGAAAATCCTGGCCCAATACCGGCCCTTGCTCAAGAAGATCAAGGCGCGCTACGGCGTCCAACCGGGCTTTCTGGTGGCATTCTGGGGCCTGGAAACAAACTTTGGCGATTTCATGGGCAAGACGTCGGTGATCGCATCCTTGGTGACCTTGGCCTATGACCGCAGGCGCAGCGACTTCTTCCGAAGTCAGTTGCTCGACGCGTTACGCATGGTCGACGGCGGACATGCGAAACTGGCGGACATGAAGGGGTCCTGGGCCGGTGCCATGGGTCAACTCCAGTTCATGCCCAATACCTTCATACGCTATGCCGTCGACGGCGACGGCGACGGCCGCCGCGATATCTGGCGCAGCTATCCCGACGCTTTCGCCTCGGCCGCCAACTATCTCAAGAACATCGGCTGGCAGCCGCGCGAGAGGTGGGGCAGGGAGGTCCGTCTGCCGAAGGGATTCGATTTGAGCCTGGCCGACCTGGCGGTCGAAAAGCCACTCTCGGAGTGGCGGAAATTGGGTGTCCGCCGGGCCAACGGCCGGAAATTGCCCAGGGCCAAGATGTCCGGTTCGATCGTCCTGCCCGGCGGGGCCGGGGGGCCGGCTTTTCTGGTCTACCGGAACTTCCGGAACATCATGGTCTGGAACCGTTCCTTGCTCTACGCGCTGGCCGTGGGATACCTGTCCGATCGCGTGATCGGCCTGGGTCAGTTGCGGGCCAAGCGTCCGGCCAACGAAAGGCCCTTGCGGCGCGAAGAGGTGGAGGAACTGCAGCTGCTGCTCACGGCACTCGGGTTCGACCCGGGAGAGCCGGACGGCATCGTCGGCTCGCGCACCCGGGCCGCCCTTCGGACCTATCAGCAACATGCGAATCTGCCGGCGGACGGCTATCCCACAATAGGATTGCTCGAGGGGCTGCGTCAAAAATCGGGCAATTAAACGCGGCATTGCCGAGAGACCCCCACGTCGCTAGATTACCAAATACTGGTCTGCATACTAATAACCACACAAGATGATGAATCTGACAGATCGTAAGCGTCTTGTTCTGGTGGCACTGCTCGGATTTGCGCTGACAGCCTGTGCGGAAAACCGAACAGCGCCTCCCGGGGCCGAAACCGCGTTGCCGGCCGCGGGCGCTATGGGCGAATACAAGATCGGGAAACCGTACAACGTGCGCGGTATCTGGTATTACCCGAAGGTCGACTACGACTATCGCGAAACCGGAATCGCCTCGTGGTACGGGCCCGGCTTTCACGGCAAGCGGACCGCGAACGGCGAAGTCTACGACCAGATGGAACTGACCGCGGCGCATCGCACCCTGCCGATGCCGAGTATGGTCAGGGTGACCAACCTGGAAAACGGCCGTTCGCTCGTGGTCCGCATAAACGACCGCGGTCCGTTCTCGAATGGCCGGATCATCGACCTGTCGTATCGTGCCGCGCAGCTTCTCGACGTTGTCGGGGCCGGCACGGCCAAGGTGGCGGTGGAAAACCTCGGCCAGCAGAGCCGGCAGCTTTCGGCGATCGCCCAGGGCCGAGAGGCGGCCAGGAATGCTCCGGACGCGGTTCCCACGGTCGCAGTGGACTCCGCACCGTTGGAACCTGTCACCGGGTCGTCGCAAGCCGCGCAGATCGCGCAGTCTCCGATCGGCGATCAAACGGCCAGCGACCCGATACGACCCAAGCGGGGGCCCGTCAGACCGGCGCGTCTTCAACGGGCCGGGACCGGCATCTCCGACTCTAGCCCGCCTGTGCCGCACACACGGACGCTCTTGGCCACCCGATCGCTCGCCATGGCCACGGATACGAACGACGTGAACGGCTGGGACTTCGAAGGACAGGATCGCCCTGGCGGAAACACGGGCGCGCGGCTGAATTCCGAATCGGCGCCCCGGCCCGACGGTACGGTGACACAGCTTGCGGTCCGCCCGACAAACATCTTCATCCAGGCGGGCTCGTTCCTGCGGCGGGACTACGCCGCCCGGCTGAGCATCCGGCTTTCGGTATTGGGTCAGACCAAGGTCACCGAGGCGCAGGTCGACGACCGGATGTTCTTCCGCGTGCGGCTCGGCCCGATCGTCTCGGTCGCCGAGGCGGACCGGCTGCTCGACGTGCTGCAGACCAAAGGTTTCGCCGATGCCAGGGTGGTCGTCGACTAGCGAGCGGCCATAATTTCGGCATATTCGGCGGCTAGCCAGGGCACCTCGGGGCAGATCATGTCGCGGGTCGCAACGTCAAACTCCCAGGATAGTGGAACCGTCATGTTCAAACACTCCCCAGTTCTCCGTCACCTGGCCTTGACGGCCGTCTTTTTGGCCGGCCTTGGCGCAATGCCGCACCCAGGGGCCGCCTTCGAGAGCCGGGCCCGCGAAGCTCTGCTGATCGATGCCACGACCGGCACCGTGCTGCTCGAAAAGGACTCGCACCGGCCCATGCCGCCGGCATCGATGAGCAAGATCATGACCGTCTACCTGGCCTTCGAGGCGCTGAAGGACGGACGTTTGTCGCTAGACGACAAGCTGATGGTCAGCGAGAAGGCCTGGCGCATGGGGGGGTCCAAGATGTTCGTGGAAGTCGGCAAGGAGGTGCGCGTCGAGGACCTGCTGCGCGGCGTCATCGTCCAATCCGGCAACGACGCCTGCATCGTGCTCGCCGAGGGCCTGGCCGGGAGCGAGGAGGCTTTTGCCGAGCTCATGAACCGCAAGGCCGCCGAACTCGGCATGAACGACAGCAGTTTCGCCAATTCCACCGGCTGGCCCCATCCCGAGCAGCGCATGTCGCCGCGCGATCTGGCCACTGTGGCATTGCGCACGATCGCCGATTTTCCCGACTACTATCACTACTACGCCGAGACCAACTTCACCTTCACCGACATCAAGCAGGGCAACCGCAATCCCTTGCTCTACAAGAACGTCGGGGCCGACGGCCTCAAGACGGGGCATACCGAGGAGGCCGGCTACGGCCTGACCGGCTCGGCGGTCCAGGACGGCCGCCGCCTGATCGTCGTGGTCAACGGGCTCAAGAGCATGAAGGAGCGCGGCAACGAAGCCCAGAGCCTGATCAACTGGGGGTTCCGCGAGTTCGACAACTACAGCCTCTTTGCCGCCGGCGAGACCGTGGAAGAAGCGCCGGTCTGGCAGGGCGTGGTCAAGACCGTCCCGCTCGTTCTGGCCGAGGACCTCGAGGTCACCTTGCCGCGCAGGTCGCGCAAGAAGATGAAGGTGAGCGTCCGGCACGACGGGCCGATCCCGACGCCGATCGAGGAGGGGCAGGAGGTCGCCACCCTGGTGGTCGCGGCCCCGGGGGCCGAGACCGTCGAGGTGCCGCTCCGGGCCGGCGCCTCGGTCGAACGGCTCGGGCTGCTCGGCCGGTTCATCAGCAACGTCAAGCACCTGGTATTGGGCGGCTCCTGATCCCGGCTGCGACGCCCGATTGACCCGCGCCCTGCGGCCCGGCAGGATCGGCCGCATGGCCAAAGGGAAGTTCATCACCTTCGAGGGCGGCGAGGGCGCCGGCAAATCGACCCAGGTGGCCCTCCTGGCGGCGGCACTGCGTGGAACTAGCCGCCGGGTCCTGGAGACCCGGGAACCGGGCGGCAGCGAGGGCGCCGAACAGATCCGCGAGCTGCTGGTGCACGGCGAGGTCGGCCGCTGGGACGGCACGACCGAGGCGCTTCTGCACTTCGCCGCGCGGCGCGAGCATCTGGTCCATACGGTTTTCCCGGCGCTGGAAGCCGGGACCTGGGTCCTCTCGGACCGCTTCGCCGACTCCACCATGGCCTACCAGGGCTACGGGCACGATCTCGGGCCGGCCCCCATCGAAGCGCTCTACGCCCTGGTGGTCGGTGAATTCCGGCCGGACCTCACGCTGGTCCTCGACCTGCCGGTCGACCAGGGACTTCGGCGCGCCGCGGGACGCCGCGAAGGCGGCGACCGTTATGAACGCATGGACGGCGGGTTTCACGAGCGGCTGCGCCAAGGCTTCCTCGAGATCGCGCGCGGCGATCCGGCGCGCTGTGTCGTGATCGATGCCGGCGGCGCCATGGAACAGGTGCATAAGGCCGTCTGCGCCGAGGTGGTCCGGCGCCTGGGAATCGACCTGCCATGACCGATGCCCCGTTCGAAGGCGCGCCGGCGCCGCGGACCAATGCCGAGCTGCTCGGCCAGGAGGCCGCGGAACGCACGCTGTTCGAGGCCTATCGCTCGGGCCGGCTGCCGCACGCCTGGCTGCTGACCGGCCCGCGCGGCGTCGGCAAGGCGACGCTTGCCTACCGTTTCGCGCGCTTCCTGCTGTCGGGGGGCGGGGCCGACGGCGGCCTGTTCGGCTCGGAGCCCGCCGGTTTGGCGCTGGACGCGGAGCACCCGGCATTCCGGCTGGTCGCCTCGGGCGGGCATCCCGACCTCTTGACCGTGGAGCGCGGGGTCAACGAGAAGACCGGCAAGCCGCGCGGCGAGATCGTCGTCGTCGACGTGCGCTCGGTCGCCTCCTTCCTGCACATGACGCCGGGGGAGGGCGGCTGGCGCGTCGTCGTGGTCGATGCCGCCGACGAGATGAACCGGGCCGCCGCGAACGCCATCCTGAAGATCCTGGAGGAGCCGCCGCGCCAGGCGCTGCTGCTGCTGGTCAGCCACGCGCCTGGGCGCCTGCTGCCGACCATCCGGTCGCGCTGCTGCCGCCTGCCGGTACCGGCGCTCGACGATGCCAATGTGGCCCTGCTGCTGAAGCGCCATCGGCCGGACTTGACGTCCGAGGATGCCTCGGCCCTCGGGCGCCTGGCCGAGGGAAGCATCGGCAAGGCGCTCGATCTGGCGGCGAGCGGGGGTCTCGAGCTCTACCGGGACCTGGTCGATCTGCTCACCGGCCTGCCGCGGCTCGACGTGCTCCGCGTTCATGCCCTCGGCGACCGCCTGGCGCGCGGCGGCGACGGCACGGCCTTTCGCGTCGGCACGGAGCTGCTGTCCTGGTGGCTCGCGCGGATGATCCACGGCGGCGCCGGCGGGGCCCTGCCGGCGGAGGTGGTGGCCGGCGAGGCGGCCCTGATGGCGCGCTTGCTGGAGCGGCGCAGCCTTGCGCAATGGCTTACCCTATGGGAAAAATGGGGCCGCCTCTTCGCCTCCGCGGAGGGCGCCAACCTCGACCGCAAGCAGGTAGTGGTCACTGCATTCCTCGAATTGGAGGCGCTGGCAGCCTGACCGCGTCGGACGATGCGGCGGCCGCCGTCGGACGGGAAGACAGGAGTCCCGAGGAGACACGAATGGCCGGGCCGGACAAGACGCCGTACTACATCACCACGCCGATCTACTACGTCAACGACGTGCCGCATATCGGCCACGCCTACACGACCTTGGCCTGCGACGTGCTCGCGCGCTTCAAGCGCCTGGACGGCTACGACGTGATGTTCCTGACCGGCACTGACGAGCACGGCCAGAAGAACGAGAAGGCGGCCAAGGCCGCCGGAATGGACCCGCAGGCCTTCGTCGACAAGGTGAGCGAGAACTTCCGCCACCTGGCCCGGGCCATGAACTACTCCAACGACGACTTCATCCGAACGACCGAAGAGCGCCACAAGCGCTCCTGCCAGGCGATCTGGAAGCGGCTGAAGGAGAACGATCAGATCTATCTGGGCAGCTATGCCGGCTGGTATGCGGTGCGCGACGAGGCCTACTACGGCGAGGAGGAGCTGAGCGACGGTCCCGACGGCAAGAAGATCGCGCCCTCGGGCGCCGAGGCCGAATGGGTCGAGGAGCCGTCCTATTTCTTCAAGCTGTCCGAATGGGAGGACCGGCTGCTCGAGCTCTACGAGCGCGATCCGGATTTCATCGGCCCGCCCACCCGGCGCAACGAGATGATGAGCTTCGTCCGAAGTGGCCTGCGCGACCTCTCGATCAGCCGGACCACCTTCAAGTGGGGCGTGCCGGTGCCCGACGACCCGGACCACGTCATGTACGTGTGGATCGACGCGCTCACGAACTACATCACGGCTGCTGGCTTTCCGGACGTGGAAAGTGCCGCGTTTACAAAGTATTGGCCTGCCGATCTTCATATGGTGGGTAAGGACATCCTGCGCTTCCACACGGTCTACTGGCCGGCTTTCCTGATGGGTGCCGGCATCGCGCCGCCAAAGCGGGTGTTCGGCCATGGCTGGCTGTTGAACCGGGGCGAGAAGATGTCGAAGTCGGTCGGCAACGTGCTCAGGGCCGAGGACCTGATCGCGCGCTACGGCCTCGTCCAAGT
>CAMYMY010000143.1 GCA_947259625.1 uncultured Kiloniellales bacterium
ACCCGCCCTCACCCTCCCGCTACGCGGGCCCCTCCCTCTCCCAAAGGGCGAGGGAAGCTGCGGCGACCCGGCACCGGGTCTAACCGGGTAGCCGCTTCGAGCGAATGCACCCCGGAAACCCTCGCCCTTCGGGAGAGGGTGCCGAGGCGAAGCCGAGCGGGTGAGGGCCGGTTGGTTCGAGCACATGCGGCGGCATACCCGTCGCCCGGGACCGAAACCACAACCAACATGCCCTCACCCTCCCGCTTCGCGGGCCCCTCCCTCTCCCGAAGGGCGAGGGAAGATTCGCGGCGGGGCCGGTCCTTGGCCTATGAGTCTCCACCCTTGAGTCTCCACCGTGCTCGCTGAGTTCCTTCAGTTCCTGTTCTCCGGGGTCACGGTCGGCGCGATCTATGCGCTGGTCGGCCTCGGGTTCTCGATCATCTTCAACTCCAGCCGGGTGATCAACTTCGCCCAGGGCGAGTTCGTCATGATCGGCGGCATGGCCACGGTGTTCCTGATGGGCGGCGGGCTGCCCATGCCGCTGGCGATCCTGTTGGCGATCGTGATCGCCACCACGGTCGGCATCGCGCTCGAGCGCTTCGCGGTGGAGCCGGCGCGCGGCGCCTCGGTCGTCACCTTGATCATCATCACGATCGGCGCCTCGATCTTCCTGCGCGGCGCGGCCCAGGTGATCTGGGACCGGAACTTCCACTCCATGCCGCCGTTCACCGGCGACCGGCCGATCGAGATCGCCGGCGCCACGATCCTGCCGCAGGGCCTCTGGGTGCTCGGCTGCACGCTGCTGATCGTCCTGGCCTTGCGCGTCTTCTTCCGGCATACCCTGACCGGCAAGGCGATGCTCGCGGCCTCCTACAACCCCTTGGCGGCGCAGCTCGCCGGCATCGACACGCGCCGGCTCCTGCTGATCAGCTTCGCGCTGGCCGCCGGGCTGGGCGCGACCGCCGGCATCCTCATCACCCCGATCGCGCTGACCTACGCCAACGTCGGCGTCATGCTCGGCCTCAAGGGGTTCAGCGCCGCCATCGTCGGCGGCCTCGGCAATCCCATGGGCGCGATCGCCGGCGGCCTCGTTGTCGGCATCGCCGAGGCGATGACCGCCGGCTACCTGTCCTCCGCCTACAAGGACGCGGTCGCCTTCGTGATCATCCTGGCGGTGCTGTTCTTCCTGCCGAACGGGCTGTTCGGCCGACGCGGCGGCGAGGGGTCGTGACTACCTTGTGGACCCCGCGGCGGGGCGGCCTGATCGCCCTGGCCGCGGTCATCGCGGTGCTGCCGCTCTTCCTTCAGAACGCGTTCCATTACGACGTCGCGATTCTGATCGGGCTGAACGCCATCGTCTGCGTCGGCCTCAACCTGCTGATCGGCTATGCTGGGCAGATCAGCCTCGGCCACGCCGGCTTCTTCGCGCTGGGGGCCTACGCCTCGGCGATCCTGACCGGCGAGCACGATTGGCCGCCGCTGGCGGCGCTGCTCGGCGGCGCCCTCGGCGTGGGCCTGCTGTCCTTCGTCATCGCCCGGCCGATCCTCAAGCTCAAGGGCCACTATTTGGCGATGGGCACGCTGGGCATGGGCATCATCATCTCCATCGTGCTCAATCAGGAGGTCGACTTGACCGGCGGGCCGGACGGCATGCCGGTGCCGTCGTTCGTCCTGTTCGGCTGGGAGCCGGCGGGCGAGTTGACCTGGTATGCCCTGGTCGGCGGCCTGCTGCTCGCCACGGTGTGGCTGGCCCTCAACCTGATCGATTCGCCGGTCGGCCGGGCGCTGCGCGCCGTGCACGGCTCGGAAACGGCGGCCGAGGTGATGGGCATCGACACGACGCGCTACAAGGTCCAGGTCTTCGTCGTCTCCGCCGTTCTGGCCAGCCTCTCCGGCAGCCTCTTCGCCCATTACAGCGGCTTCATCTCGCCGGCCGAAGGGGAGTTCTTCCGCTCGATCGAGCTGGTCACCATGGTCGTGCTCGGCGGCATGGCCTCGACCTTCGGCGCCGTCGTGGGGGCCGCGATCCTGACCGTCGTGCCGCAGCTGCTGGCCGCGTTCCACGACTACGAGATGCTGCTGTTCGGCGCGGTGCTGATGGGCATGATGATCTTCCTGCGCAAGGGGCTGGTGCCCAGCCTGGCCCAGCTGCTGCGGGAGCGGCGCAAATGAGCCTGCTCAGGGTCGAGAATCTCAGCAAGAGCTTCGGCGGCGTGGCCGCCGTGGCCGACCTCAGCTTCACCATCGATCCCGGCGCCATCTATTCGATCATCGGGCCGAACGGCGCCGGCAAGACGACCGTGATCAACCTGATCTCCGGCATCTTCCGGCCGAGCGGCGGCCGGATCTTCTTCGAGGACCAGGACGTCACCGGCCTGCCGCCCTACGAGCTGGCCGGGCGCGGCCTGTCGCGGATCTTCCAGAACCTGCAGGTCTTCGCCAACATGACGGCGCTGGAGAACGTCATGGTCGGCCATCACCTGCACTGCGACCGGCGCTTCCTGCCGGCCCTGCTGCGCCTGCCGCACATCGTGCGGGGCGACGCCGCCTGCCGGGACTTCGCGGCCGAGCTCATGGCCTCGGTCGGTCTGGGGGACTATGTCCATGCCGAGGCCTCGATGCTGCCCTACGGCGCCCTGAAGCGCCTCGAGATCGCCCGGGCGCTGGCGACCCGGCCCAAGATGTTGCTGCTCGACGAGCCGGCGGCGGGGCTCAATCCGGCCGAGACCGACGCCATCGACGGCCTGATCAAGGGCATCGCCGAGAGCGGCGTGACCGTGCTGCTGGTCGAGCACGACATGCGCCTGGTGATGGGCATCAGCGACCGCATCCTGGTGCTCGACCACGGGCGCTGGCTGGCGTCCGGCACGGCGCCTCAGATCCGCCGCAACCCGGAGGTCGTGGCGGCCTATCTGGGCGGGGGGGCGAGGGAGCGCTGATGCTTCGGATCACGGGACTGACCAGCCACTACGGCCGCATCCAGGCGCTCAAGGGTATCGACCTGGAGGTCGGCGAGGGCGAGCTGGTCTCGCTGGTCGGCGCCAACGGGGCCGGCAAGACGACCTTGATGTGCACCATATCGGGCGTGCAGCCGGTGAGCGCCGGCAGCATCCGGTTCGAAGGGACCGACATCACGGGGCTGGCGCCCGAGCAGCGCGTGCGCCTCGGCATCTCCCAGGTGCCCGAGGGACGCCAGGTCTTCGCGCCCATGGCGGTGGAGGACAACCTCAGGCTCGGCGGCTATACGCGCCGCGCGGCCGAGGTCGCCGAGGACCTCGAGAAGGTCTACGCCATGTTCCCGGTCCTCAAGGAGCGCCGGCGTCAGGCGGCCGGCACGCTTTCGGGCGGGCAGCAGCAGATGCTGGTCATCTCCCGCGCGCTGATGGCGCGGCCGCGCCTACTGCTGCTCGACGAGCCCAGCATGGGCCTGGCGCCGATCCTGGTCGACGAGACCTTCGAGGTGATCTGCCGCCTGCGCGAGGCGGGCACCACGATCTTCCTCGTCGAGCAGAACGCCTACAAGGCGCTCAACGTGGCCGACCGCGGCTACGTGCTGGAAACCGGGCGCACGATCCTGACCGACAGCGGCCAGGCGCTGCTCGCCAACGAGACCGTCAAGGCGGCCTATCTGGGGGTCTGAGAGTCCGACTCGAAATGAACGACGGTAGATCATGGTTTTGGCAGCCCCACGCCATATCTTGTCATGGCCGGACTTGATCCGGCCATCCAGGGATTGCCGGCCGTAAACGCCGTCCTGGATCGCCGGGTCAAGCCCGGCGATGACAGAGAGAGGTGTTCTAACATACTGATATTATACATTGTATTTCGAGTCAGACTCTAAGGAGCGGTAGCCTGGCGGGCGATCTTGTCGAAAACCACGTCCAGCTCCGCCGCCAGGTCGCGCAGCTTCGCGCCGCCGTCCGGGTATGGCGCGAAAACGGCCGTGGGGGTTTTATAGCTCAGCGTGGCCGTGCCGTCGGCGTTCTCCGTGATGTAAAAGCGGATCGGCGCTTCGATGCCGGCCGGAATGCTGGCCTCGAGCATGCGCACGGCGAAGTCCGGCCGGTAGACCCCGATCACCATGTTGCCGGGGATGGTCTTGTTCAGCATTTTCTTGGCGCCCAGGGTGGCGCTCGCCCGGGTCACCAGGCCCATCTTGTTGTCCTTGACTGCCTGGTCGACGCGCGCGATCAGCGCCTGGTAGCCGTGTGGCGTCTTTGCGACCTTCCAGCCCGGCAGGTCCGCCGCGCGGGCGGGTCCGCCGGCGGCGGCGAGGACAAGGACGGCGACGACGGCGAAAATGTTGGAACCTCGCATGGGGTGTTCTCCTCTGGTGGATTGTGCGTCAACGGGCGGCAAGCATAGTCGAGGAGCACCCTCGGCGGGACTCAAAAGCCCGTGAGGTGTCGCGCGGCCGGCCGGTCGCTTGCGCGACGGCGGCCGCCCGCTATGCTCCGCAATATGAACGGCACGGAATCGGACGAGCCGCCACGCTTGCCCAAGGTCGGCGAGTATCGGATCCTGCAGGGCCTTCTGGGCGAGCTGGTGCTGCGCCCCTGGTTCGACTGGCTCGCGCTGCGCACGGTCGCGCACGGCTATTTTCCGCTGTCGCGCGCCTGGGCGGCGGCGCTCGCCTCGGGAAACTCGGTCAAGCGCTTCCTCGAGGAGCTGCCCGGCGAGGGCCTGCTACCCGACCCGCTCGCCTGGGCGCTCGCCCAAGTCGACCGGCGCCGGGCGTCCTACGACTCGGCGGCCGGGCGCTGGGAGGCCGTGTTCTTCGGCCCGAAGGACAGCCGGCCCGAGACCCTGGTCGCCGCCGAGCTGGCCCGGCACCGGGCGGCCCACGAGCACATGGCCACGCGCTACGCCTTCCTGCCCATGATCGCACGCCTGCCGGCGGTCAAATGGCGGGTTGCGGCCCCCGAGGAGGTGGAAGCACGCCATGCCGGGCGCCTGAGCGCCCCCGAGGCGGCCTTTCCGCAGCCCGAGGCCGCGGCCATCGAGCGGTCGCGCGCGGTCGCCGGCGCCTACGGGCCCGAGCATTGGCTGCGCTTTCGCGCACCGGTCCTGGGCGATACCGCTTGGGCGCGGGTCTCGACGCCCGAGGGCGCGGCCGACCCACCGACCCTGATCTTCCTGCACGGCATCGCCATGGAGAACGACATGTGGCGCGGCGCCGCCGACCCGCTGACCAGCGGGGCGATCGGCGGCCTGCGCGTGATTCGGCCCGAGGGCCCCTGGCACGGCCGGCGCCGGCTCACCGGCTGGTACGGCGGCGAGCCGGCGATCGGCTGCGGGCCGCTTGGCATGCTGGAGCTGTTCCAGGCCTGGGTCGCCGAGGTCGCCTGCCTGGTCGCCTGGGCGCGCGCGACCAGCCGGGGCCCGGTCGCCGTCGGCGGCGTCAGCCTGGGCGCGCTGACCAGCCAGCTGGTCGCCGTCGCGGCCGGTCATTGGCAGGCCGACCTGCGGCCCGACGCGCTCTTCCTGGTGGCGACCAGCGGCGCCGTGCTCGACGTCGCGCGCGGCGGCAGCCTGTCGCGGGCGGTCGCGCTGCAGCCGCGCATCGAGGCCGCCGGCTGGACGCCGGAGACGCTGGAGCGCTGGCTGCCCCTGCTCGAGCCGACCGGCCCGCCGGCCATGGGCCCGGAGCGAGTCGTCATGCTGATCGGCGAGAGCGACGATTTGACCCAGCACGAGGGCGGCCTGGCGCTGGCCCGGGCCTGGGGCCTGCCCGAGGCCAACCTGTTCACCCGCCAGCAGGGGCACTTCTCGGTGTCGCTCGGCTTGCTGCGCGACCGGGCGCCGCTCGAGCGCCTGACCGAAGTGCTGGGGCGTACGGTTTAGGAGTCCGACTTATGGGGAAGTCCGTGATATCAATGAGTTAGCGAAGCCTCTTTGTCGTCGCCGGGCTTGACCCGGCGATCCAGGACAGTGTTTGCGGCCGGCAACCCCTGGATGGCCGGGTCAAGCCCGGCCATGACAATTTATGCCATGGTGTCGCTAAGGTCTTGGTAGACATTAGCTCTCTTTCGGTCAGCCTCTAAGCTGGCGCATGCCGGCGCTTGCGCGGGGCGGCCCACGCCTTATATTCCAGCGCCATGAACGCGCTCGGTATCGATAAGGCCCCGGCGGAGACCCGGGTGGTCGTCGCCATGTCGGGCGGCGTCGACTCCTCGGTCACGGCGGCGCTGCTGAAGCAGCAGGGCTTCGACGTGGTCGGCGTCACCCTGCAGCTCTACGACCACGGCGCGGCCGTGGCCCGGCCGGGTACCTGCTGTGCCGGCCAGGACATCCACGACGCCCGGCGCGTGGCCGAGCGGCTCGGCATGCCGCACTACGTGCTCGACTACGAGGCGCGCTTCCAGGCGGCGGTCATCGATGACTTCGCCGAGAGCTATCTGGCGGGCCGCACGCCGATCCCCTGCGTGCGCTGCAACCAGCGGGTCAAGTTCCGCGACCTGCTGGAGACGGCCCGGGACCTAGGCGCCGACGCGCTGGCCACCGGCCACTACGTCGAGCGCCGCCTGGGCCCGGAGGGCCCCGAGCTGCACCGCGCCCGCGAGGCGGCGCGCGACCAGAGCTATTTCCTCTTCGCCACGACCCGCGAACAGCTCGCCTTCCTGCGCTTTCCCCTGGGCGGCCGGCCCAAGGCCGAGACCCGGGCGCTCGCCGCGGCGCTCGGCCTGGCCGTCGCGGACAAGCCCGACAGCCAGGACATCTGCTTCGTGCCGGACGGCAGCTATGCCCGTGTCGTCGAGAAGCTCAGGCCCGGCGCCGCCGAGCCGGGCGAGATCGTCGACCTCGAGGGCCGGGTGCTAGGCCGCCACCAGGGCATCATCGGCTACACGATCGGGCAGCGCCGGGGCCTCGGCATCGGCGGCACGGCCGCGCCGCTCTACGTGGTCCGGCTCGAGCCCGCGGCCCGGCGCGTCGTGGTCGGCCCGCGCGCGGCGCTGGCCTGCGACCGGGTCGCCGTGGCCGAGCTCAATTGGCTGGAGGCCGACGGCCCGGCCAAGGAGGGGCGGGCGGTCGAGGTCAAGCTGCGCTCGACCCAGGCGCCGGCGCCGGCGCGAATCGTCCCGGACGGGGCGGGCGGCGCCGAGGTGATCCTCGAGACGCCCCAGGACGGCGTGGCGCCGGGCCAGGCGGCGGTGGTCTACGACGGCACCCGGGTGCTGGGCGGCGGCTGGATTTCGGCCGCGGACAGCCGGCTGGCGGCCTGAGCGGGTAACCAAATCGACACCTGTTGGAGGGAGACTGGCGCCATGGCGATCGACGGCTTGATGGAGGCCCTGCGCAGCCGCGCCGCGCTGGCCCCGAAACTGGGCTACCGGGTCAAGTTCGACCTGGGCGAGGACGGCGTCATCCTGTTCGACGGCACAGAGGACACGCCCAAGGTCGCGGCCGAGGACGGCGAGGCGGACTCGACCCTGACGCTGAGCCCCGAGGCGCTCCAGCAGCTGGTCGACGGCGCGCTGGACCCGACCTTCGCCTACATGACCGGCAAGCTGAAGATCAGCGGCTCCATGGGCGTGGCGCTCAAGCTGGCCGCGATGCTGGAAGACTGAAAATATCAATTTCCCTGAGCCCTCAGACGCCGGGCGCGCCCATCCGGGCGCTTGGCTTCGCTCGCCCTTCGACAAGCTCAGGGTGAGGTGGCTCGCGGGGCCTCAATGGCCCAGGCGGGGCGGGCGGGTGCCTCTGCGCCGGCCTTGACAGGCCGGCCCGCCAGGCCATATAGCCATCACCGCAGAGGCACCGGGGCGGAGTAGCTCAGCTGGTTAGAGCAGCGGAATCATAATCCGCGTGTCGGGGGTTCGAGTCCCTCCTCCGCTACCAATGAAAAGGCCCGCTAAGTCAACTGCTTGGCGGGCCTCTTGCTGCGGCCCGCCGGGCCGTCCGATCGGAACAGGGGAGTAAGACCGCCATGGACAAGGAGCGCTTCGATAAAGGGCTTGCGATCCGCAAGGATGTGCTGGGGGCCGAGTATGTGGAAAGGGCGCTGGCGAATGCCGACGACTTCAACCGCGGCTTCCAGGAGCTGCTGACCGAGTACTGCTGGGGCGCGGTCTGGGGCGACGACACGCTGGGCCGCAAGCAACGCAGCATGCTGAACGTCGCGATGATCGCCGCCTTGAACCGCATGCACGAGTGGGAGCTGCACTTCCGCGGCGCGCTCGAGAACGGGGTCACGCGCGACGAGCTCAAGGCGATCCTCAACCAGGTCGCGATCTACTGCGGCGTGCCGGTCGCCGTCGAATGCCACCGCATCGCCAAGCGCGTCTTCGCCGAGCTCGACGGGCCCTCCGTCCTTTGTGTTAGCCTCGCCCTACGGCGAAGGTGCCGGAGGTGACGAGGAAGGAGGGCAGGGTCATGGCAGTGGCAGCATCGGCGCAGGCGGGCCTGATGCAAGGAAGCTGCGGTCTGAAGCGCCCCGACTTCGTGCTTGCCATGGCGGTGGTCCTGGGATTCGTCGGCGCCTGCGAAGGCGGGAAGGCGGGAAGGCGGTTTATCCTAAATCCAGCAACCGCTCGGACACCGGCGCAGCGAGCTTCGGTCCCGGCGGCTTCGATTTCCTCGGCGCTGATGCGGTGGGGGTGGGCGCCGGTCCGAACGGCATTGGGATCGGCGTGAATTCCTATCTCTGGCGCGCTTCCTTGGACACGATCTCCTTCATGCCGCTTGCCTCTGCCGACCCCTTGGCAGGCGTAATCATCACGAACTGGTACAGGCCCGCCGAGGCCCTTAGCGAAAGGGTCAAGGTCAATCTCTATATCCTGCATCGCGATCCGCGCGCGGGCGCGCTTCGTGCGACCGTCTTCCGACAACGCCAGGAACCCTTCGGCAACTGGGTCGATGCGGGGTGGGACGACCAGATGGCGCGCGACCTGGAAGACGCGATCCTCGCGCAGGCCTGGCAGCTCTGGTTCCGACAGCGCCGGGATCCGGTTGATCCTTGCGGCCCAGTGGCGGGTGACCCCGGTCGAGGGCACGCGCACCAGAATGCTGGCCGTGCTCACTTGTAACTCGGAGCCGGGGATTGCGCCTTCGGAGTCCGCCCGAATGACCTTCTTCGGACACCTCGACTGTCTTGCCCCACCTGCCTGATGTTCTGCGCCGGTTCCTCTGTGCTTGCGGGAGGAGCGGAAGCCCGAGGTTTACGACTTGTACCGGTGCTCCCGACCCTGGGCGGACTTGCTGTGGTAGAACACTTTTTGGGCCATATTGGAACTGGACCTGCATGTGGCGGCGGGTCTGAATGGTCGAAGTTGTAACGGTCAGGCGGGGACGCAGGTAGGACGATGGCGAACACGATCGGGATCTTGCTGTTCGATGGGGCGGAGGAGATGGATCTTGTCGGGCCCTGGGAGGTTTTGACGGCGGCGGTCGATGGCCTGGCCGGCGAACGCGTGATGACCATCGCCGAGAGGCCCGGGCCCGTGGTGTGCGAAAAGGGCATGCGGGTGATCCCCGATGCGACCTACGCCGACGCGCCGGATGTCAACGTCGTGATCGTTCCGGGTGGAAGCGGCGCACGCCGCGAGATCGGCAATCCGGAGACGATCGACTGGTTGACTCGGACCTGCGCCGAGTGCTCGTGGGTCGCGAGCGTCTGCACGGGCGCGTTCCTGCTGGTCGGTTCCGGCATTGCCCGCGGCCGGCGCGTGACGACGCATCACGACTTTATCCAGGCCTTGCAGGATCTGGGCGGTGCCGAAGTTGTCCAGGGCGTTCGCTTCGTGCGCGACGGGAACCTCGTTTCGGCGGCCGGCGTCATGTCGGGTATCGAGATGTCACTCTGGTTGGCAGGCCGACTCTACGGAGACGCCGTCGAGCAGCGAACCAGGAGCTATATCGCCTACGACTTCCCGCCACGAACATCCTCGGAAGACAACTCCAGCTAACCATCGCCAACCTGTGCAGCGGCCGTCCTGGGTTTGGCCGAGGACCGTGAACCAGGCCCGGGCCCGGCTATCTTTCCCCGATTTTCCATCATGCCCAGTTGGTATGCTTTCCCGTGCCCACCGGAACTTTCGGATGGAATATCCGTTTTCGAGCTGATTGCGTCAGCTCTACCCCATACACCGGAAGATATCGATGCGTGGCTGGATCGGCAACTCGTGACCGAAAGCCGAGTTTGACCCTACCGCAAGAGGTCGAGCACTGGTCGTTGACCACTCTGCACGATAAGCTGGTCAAGGTCGTGCGCCACGGGCGCTACGTGACGCTCCAACTGGCTGAGATTGCCGTGCCGCGCGCGATGTTCGATGACATCTTGCGTAGGATCGACCGGCTCCG
>CAMYMY010000144.1 GCA_947259625.1 uncultured Kiloniellales bacterium
CGGCCCGAGCCCCGGCAGCATGCCGATGAAGGTGCCGACGAAGCAGCCGACGGCGACCATCAGGAGGTTGATCGGCGAGGCGGCGGTCGAAAGCCCGGTCAGGATGCCGTCCAGCATGAACTCATTCAGCCTTTCAAGAACTCGGGCCAGGCCTCGATGAACACGCCCAGGAACTGGGTCATCAGGACCCAGAAGAAGACCACGATCGGGATCGAGGCGGCGAGGATCAGCCAGATCCGGCGTTCACCCAGGATGACGAAGCCGCCGATCAGGAACAGGCTGGTGGAGATCAGAAAGCCCGCCGGCCGCACCGTCAGCCCGTAGGCGACCATCAGGGCGCAGAGCACGGCCGCCCGGCGCCACTGGAACCCGGCCGCCTCGACCCGCGCGCCCGTGCCGCGCCGCACCAGCAGCGCCAGCGACAGCAGGACGCCCAGTACGCTCAGCGCCCAGGGCATCGAGCGCGCCGTGAAGGCCGCCTCCGCCTGAAACGGCAGCAGCGGGATGTAGAGCGTGCGAACGCCGTAGAAGATCGAGAAGGCGAGCAGCAGGAGCGCGCCGATGCGGTCGCGGGTCAACACGGGAGGGCACCTCCGGACGGCTTGCCGGGGCGGCGCCGATCCGGCGCCGCCCCGTCACGGAAACGGCGCGATCAGAGGAAGCCGAGCTCCCGCATCAGATCGCCGATCTCCTTCTCCTGCCCCTCGAGGAAGGACACGAACTTGTCGCCGGGGTTGAAGATGTCGACCCAGCCGTTGCGGGCCCGGACCGTCTCCCATTCCGGCGTCTTGTACATCTTCTCGAGCGCGGCGATATAGGCCGCCTCCTTGGCCTCGGGCAGGCCCGGCGGGCCGAAGAATCCACGCCAGTTGACGAACTCGACGCCCTTGGCCCCCGCCTCGGCGCAGGTCGCCACCTCGGGCGCGGCGTCGAGCCGAGCCTTGGAGGTGACGCAGAGGATCCGCACCTGGTCCTGCTTGGCCATGTCGATGGCCTCGCCGAAGCCGGTCGAGAGCGCCTTGATCTCGCCGGACAAGAGCCCCGCCATGGCCTTGCCGCCGGCGTCGTAGGGGACGTACTTGACCGCGGTCGGCTTGGCCCCGGCGCCCTTCATGATGAGCGCCGCCACGATGTGGTCCATGCCGCCGGCCACCGAGCCGCCGCCGATGGACACGTTCTTGGGGTCGGCCTTGTAGGCCGTGACCAGCTCGCCGAAGCTCTGGAGCGGCGAGTCCGTATTGACCACCAGCGCCGCATAGTCGCCGATGACGCCGGCGACGGGCGTCAGGTCGCGGAACGACTGCGGGAAGACCTTCTGCAGCGAGCGGATCACGATCGGCGTCGAGTTGACCATCAGTGTGCCCTGCTGTTTCTTGGCCGTCTCGATCAAGTGGGCGATGGCCTTGCCCCCGCCGCCGCCGGACATGTTCTCGTAGGAGGCGGTGCCGACGATGCCCGCCTTGGTCAGCGCCTCGCCGGTGCCGCGCGCGGTGCCATCCCAGCCGCCGCCGGCGCCGCCGGGAATGAGAAAGTGAACGGACTCGATCTCGGCCGCGCTTGCCGGTGCGGCGAGCAAGCCGAGCGCGAGACCTGCGGCCAGAATGCCTCTCCGCGTCTTGTCAGAAGATTTCATCTTACTCCTCCCTTGTTCGGACCACCTTCACGTGATCGGATTCGGACCCTCGTAAGTCCACCGGTATCGAGGCGGGGTCGGGCCCTTGTTCCGTCCGCCCTGCTGCATCTGCTCCCAGGCATGGGCGAGGACGCCCACCGACCGCGAGAGGCAGAACAACCCGCGCGCCAGCGGCGGCGGGAAACCGAGTTCAGCATAAACGACTGCGGTCGCACCATCTATATTCATCGGCACGGGCTTTTTCTTGCGGGCGTTCAGCGTCCGCTGGACGGCGCGGCCGATCGCCGCGAAGCGACCCGGGACGATCCCCTGGGCCGCCGCCTCGTCCACGAGACCGAGAAGGCGCGGGGCCCGGGGGTCGACCGGCTTATGAAAGCGATGGCCGAAACCCGGGACGAATGTCGTCCGCTCCGCCTGCCAGCGGTCGATCATCCCGGGCGCGGCCTCCGCGAGCGCGGCGCCGTCCTGCACGGCCTCGTCGATCCAGCCGTACAGCTCGACCGCCTGCTCGCCCGCGCCGCCATGCACGTCGTCGAGCATGTTGACGGCCGAGGCCATGGCGCCGTTGAGCCCGAGCCCGCATGTCACCGCCATCCGCGCCGCGGCGATGGACGGCGCCTGCGGTCCGTGATCGACGGCTGCCACCAGCGCACACTCCAAGAGCCGCGCCTGGCCCTCGCTCGGCAGGTCGCCCCGGGTCATCAACCAAATCATCCGCGGAAAGGAGACGGTCCCGATCAACTCCTCGATCGGATGACCGCGGAGCCGGACTTGACCGGGCGCCATGTCGATGATCGAGGTGCGCCACCAGTCCTTGACGTCCTGTCCGTCGCTCATATGGCGCCCTCCTTTTTTAAGCGGGCGAGCTCCGCAGGCGTCACGCCGATCTCGCCGTAGACCTCCGCGTTATGCTCGCCCAGACGCGGCGGCGGAGACCCGACGCCGGGCGGCACGCCATCGATCTTGACCCCGGTGCGCACGACCCGGATCCCGCGCTCCGCGCCCGGCACGTCGTCGAATTCGGCGATCAGGCCGCGATCGGCGATCTGGGGATGGTCGAGAATGTCGGGGACCTCGAAGACCGCGCCCGACGGCACGCCCAGACGGTTCAGCTCTCTCGCCCAGTCCCGCGCGGACCGCGCCGTTAGCGACTTCTCGAGCTCGGCCTTCAGAGACAGGCGGTTCGCCTTGCGATCCTCGCGGGTCGCGTAGTCGGGATCGGCCAGGAGGTCCTCCCGCCCGATGTGGCGGCACAAGACCTCCCACTGCTCCTGCTTGTTGGCCGCGATGTTGAGGAGGCCGTCCTCGGCCCGAAACGCGCCGGAGGGCGCGGAGGTGACGTTCTCGTTGCCGTTGGGCGCCGGCCGGACGCCGGCGATCAGCCAGTTCGACACGGCCCAGCCCATGGTCGCAAGGGTCGCCTCCAGCATCGAGACGTCGATGAAGGACCCGCCGGTCTTCTCCCGGCCCTGCAACGCGGCGGAGATCGCGAAGGCCGCGGTGAGCCCGCCGATGGTATCGCAGATCGGATAGCCGACCCGGTAGGGCACGGTCTCGGGCGCACCGGTGATCGACATGACGCCCGAGGCCCCCTGGATGATCTGGTCGTAGGCCGGAAGGTCCCGCCAGGGCCCGTCCTGCCCGAAGCCGGAGATCGCGCAGTAGACCAGGCGGGAATTGACCTCCTTCAGCTTCGCCCAACCGACGCCGAGGCGATCCATCACGCCGGGCCGGAAATTCTCGACCAGGACGTCCGCCCCCGCCGCGAGGCGTTTCAACAGGTCCCTGCCCTTCCCGTGCTTGAGATTGACGGTGACCGAGCGCTTGCCCGCGTTCTGTGCCAGGAAGGAGACGCCCATGAGCTTCTCGTTCAGATCCCGGTCCGCGCCGAGCTGCCGGGCCAGGTCGCCGCGGCCCGGCAGCTCGACCTTGACCACGTCCGCGCCCAGATGGGCCAGCTGATGGCAGCAGAAGGGCCCCGCCAGGACATTGGTGAGGTCGAGAACGCGAACACCCGAAAGAGGAGACATTTGATTTCCTGCCGCTGTCGTGCCGCTGAACAGAACGCAACTCCACCCTAGACAACGACCGTTCTGTCAGCAAGAATATCGTTCTATTATTCCGCCGGGGAGAACGCCGGTGTCCGCACAACGTGTCGAGGCGGTCGAGCGCGCGCTGTCGATCCTCGAAGCCTTCGGCGAGCGCGCCGACCGCCTCTCGCTCGCGCAGCTCGCGGAGGAGACGGGGCTCTACAAGAGCACGATCCTGAGGCTCTCGGCGTCGCTTGAGCGCTACGGATATCTTAACCGCTCCGAAGACGGTCTCTATCGCCTGGGACCCAGCCTTTGGCGGCTCGGGTCGATCTACCGGCGCAGCTTCGATCTGGGCGAACAGATCCGGCCGGAACTCCGTCGTCTCGTGGAGGAGACCGGAGAGACCGCGTCCTTCTATGTCCGGGAGGGCGACGAGCGCGTCTGCCTCTACCGCGAAAACTCGCCGCACGCGATCCGTCACCACCTGGACGAGGGCTCGCGCCTTCCGCTGGACCGCGGCGCCGCCGGCCAGGTCCTGAGGGCTTTCGGCGGCGGGGACGGCGAGACGTGCCGCGCAACCCGCCGCGTCGGTTTCTACATCTCGGTGGGCGAACGCAACCCCGATGTCTCCGCCGTAGCGGCCCCCGTCCTCGGCCCCTCGAAGGAGCTGCGCGGCGCCCTCGCGGTCTCGGGGCTCACGACGCGCTTCGACGCCGAGGGGCGCGAAGCCGCCCGCACCATCCTGGAAAAGGCTGCGACGCGGCTGTCGGTCCGCCTCGTTTAGGCGAACAGGCCGCCCGCCATAGGCGAATTGCGGAATCGATAGATACACACCCACATGGGGCTTTCACAATCGCACCATATATAGTAGAGTTAAGCGATTAGAGGGACATATCTTGTCGACTTCCGACCTTCGCGGCGTGCGAATTGTTGCGTGCCACGGGGTGGTGTGGTCGATTGGATGGGGGTTAGGGAGAGATAGACAATGCAAGTGGTTACACTCGCCTCGCGCAAGGGCGGCTCGGGCAAGACGACCCTGGCCGGACACTTGGCGGTGGAGGCAGAACGCCGTGGCGACGGACCGGTCGCCCTGGTCGATCTGGATCCCCAGGGCAGCCTGGCGGACTGGTGGAACGCGCGGACGGCGGACACGCCGGTCTTCGCGCAGACCTCGGTGATCCGGCTGGCACAAGACCTGCGGCAGCTGCGCGAATCCGGCATCAAGCTTCTGGTGATCGACACGCCGCCGGCGCTCAACGACTCGATTCGCGAGGTGGTCGGGTTGTCCGATCTCGTGGTCATCCCGGCACGGCCCAGTCCGCACGACCTGAGGTCGGTCGGCGCCACGGTCGAGCTGGTCGAGCATCTGGGCAAGCCGCTGATCTTCGTGATCAACAGCGCGACGCAGAAGGCGCGCATCACCGTCGAGACGGTCAGCCTGCTGTCCCAGCACGGCCCCCTGGCGCCGGCCATCGTCCATCACCGGGTCGATTTCGCATCGAGCATGATCGACGGCCGAAGCGTGATGGAACTGCCGGGCGCGGCCCGTGCGTCCGAGGAGGTCGCCAAGCTCTGGGACTATCTGCGTCGGCGCCTGAACGGCCCCGAGGCCCGCCCGGCCCCGCGCAAGATGCCCTCCGTCATCGCCCCTCGCGAAGCTCTCGCCGCGACCTGATCCGACACGATCCCACGATCCCAAGAGGCCACCATCCCATGAGCCAACGATCGGCAGCGGCCGCCTCGACCGGCCTGTTCGCCCGCAAGGGAACCGCAAGCCCCGACGGCAGGTCCAGTCCAGACGACACCGGGGGTCCGCCGGGTCTTGCCAAGACAGACCGCGAAGACCACGCCGAGAACCGGAGCCTCGACAAGAAGTCCGAGCGCAAGACGCGCAGCGCGGCGGAGGCCGCGCCGGGCAGCCTGCATACGATCGATTTCAGGCGCCCCCGTGCCGTCATCGAGTCGTCCGAGCAATCCGACGAGACGGTCGGGCTCCGGAACGGCGCCGGGACCCTCGCGGGCGAGGGGCCGCAGAACAATGGGCTCACCGTCGTCGCGGCGCGGCCGCGTGGCCCGGTCTTTTCTCACGGAGCGTTGCTGGCCTTGCTTGCAATCGTCTGTTTCGGCGCCGGCCTCTGGTATGCTCTGTCCTACGAGAGTACCGGCGGCCCGGCTGTGCGGAGCGAGCCCCCTGTCGTCGGCTCGGAGCAGGCCGGCCCGGACGACGACTCGGATCGCCTGCCCGTCGAACAGAACGATGCAGCGGCAACGCCGGCCCCGCAATCGGCGAACAGCGGTGAAGCGGGGAAAGCCGTATCGACGACCGAAGGAGGGACCCCGCAACCCGGCTTCGACCTGATCCGCATCGAACCCAACGGCGAGGCGGTCATTGCGGGCCGCGCGGCACCCAACACCGAGCTGATCCTGCTCGACAACGGCCAGCCGATCGGCAAGGTGACGGCCGATTGGGCCGGCGAGTGGGCGTTCATACCCGATTCGCCGCTCGGCCCGGGCGATCACGAATTCGGCTTGGTTATCGTAACGCCGCACGGCACGGTCGCGGTTCCCGGTCTCGGCCGGCCGGACAAGGGTGCCTCGCTGGTCCCGTCCGCAGTGCCCGCAGTGAAAGAAGGGCTCGAGGCGGAGCCGACGGTCGAGACCGCCGCCTTGGCCAATCAACCGCTGTCCGCGGCGCTCGCCGCGCTCAAGGGCACGCCCGGCGGGGACCGGTCCTACGTGATCCAGCTGTCTTCCACCACCAGCCGTCACGGTGCCGAGCAGGAATGGCTCAAGCTAAAACGGACCTTTCCCGGACTGCTCGGTGACAGGGAGCTGAACGTGCACCAGGCGGTGCTCAAGCGGGGCGGCACCCGCTATCGGGTGCGCACCGGCGGTTTCGCCGAAAAGGCCTCCGCCCGCGCTCTCTGTTCGGAGTTCCGTGCCAGGCGGCAGGACTGCCTGGTGATCGAACGCTGACCGGAGTCGGGTGCTAGGCCCCCACTGTCACGCGGGCGGGTTCAGGGATGGGTTCCGGGGCGCCGGCCTCCCGCTCGAAGACGCCGATCGCGTCCAGCAGGCCGTTGATTTCGGCACGGGCCGCGAGATGGCTGGAGGTCGGGGCCGCCGTCTCCGGCTCATAGGCCAGATCCAGCACGGTCAGGCCCTTGTGGAACAGCTCGCGGAAGACGACGCGCTCGCCGAATCCTGGACTCAGGCGAAAGCCGACCCGCTGGGCGAGTTGATCCATGAGGCCGGCGATGTCGCGCTTGTTGCGGGCCTCCACGTGGCTCAAGCGGTTGCGCAGGACCAGCCAGTCGATCGGCTCCCGGCCGGTGACGACACGGCGGTTGTTCTGTTCCCAGACCATCTTCGTGTAGGTGCTGGGATTCCGGACCTCGCGCCGCTCGACGTCGACCTCTGCCAGAACGTCGATATCGAGAAAGCTGTCGTTGAGCGGCGTGACCAGGGTGTCCGCGTAGGCATGACCCAGCCGTGACAGGAAAGAGTCGTTGCCCGGAGTGTCGATTACGACGAACTGGCAAGCCCTCATGGCATCGAGCGCCTCCGTGAACCGGTTCTGCTCCTCGGCCTCCGAAGCCGCCTGTATCGGTGCCTTGGACCGGTCGACACGCCGGTGCAGCGGCACGGGCAGGGACCGGCCGCTCCGCTCCGCATAGACGCGGCGCTTGTCGATGTACCGCGACAGCGTACCCTGCCGCCCATCCAGATCGATGCTGCCGACGGAAAACCCGAGCCGCAGCAAGGCCACGATCAGGTGCAGGGCCGTGGTCGACTTGCCGGTGCCGCCTTTCTCGTTGCCGAGGATGATCACGTAGGGCTTGGCGTCGGCAGCCATGCCGGACTGCGGGTACCCGTCCATGTTCTTATCCAGTCCCCCTCTCTGGCGGAAGCGCGGCCAAGCTGCCCCGGGCCCCTGCAATCGGCCCTCGCTTCAGCACGAGTCGCGTAGCCAGTCTAACTCCGCTTGGGCTTCAGGAAAATAGGAGTTGACGCCGAGACAGGGCAAGCTCCGTGTCGGCTACAGCAGCCATTCGAAATACGGCCTTTTCTAGAACATGATCTTCCAGGACTCGGAGCCATCGTCCCCGCTCAAGACCCGTTCCTTGGGCAATTGGACGATGGCCCGTGTGCCCCTGCCCTTACGGCTGACGATCTTGAGTGTCCCACCGTGCAGCTCGACCAGGGACTTGGTGATCGACAGGCCCAGACCGGCGCCCCGCCCACTTTTCGGCTTGGTGTCTCCGGATTGGCCGAAGCGGGTCAGGACCTTCGGGATGTCGCCCGATTTGATGCCGACGCCGGTATCGCGAACCTCGATGTCCAGCTGCCCTGCCGCGCCGAGGCCCGCGGTCACCCGGATGCGGCCGCCCGACGGTGTGAACTTCACCGCGTTGGCCAGCAGATTCAAGACGATCTGCTTCAGCTTCGCGGAATCCGCCTTGACCTTCGGTAGGTCGGGATCGATCTCGATCTTCAGCTCGAGGTCCGCCTTTTCGATTTCGGATTGGATCATGCGGCAGCAGCGGTCGATCAGGTCCGGCACCTCGAGCGGCTCTTCCTCCTCAGGTGGATGTCCTCGGCGTACTGCAGGTAGCGCTCATTGCCCATCTCGCCCAGGGTTTCGCTGCGCATGGCGTCGGAAAAGCCGATGATGGCGTTCAGGGGCGTGCGCAGTTCGTGGCTCATGTTGGCCAGGAACTCCGACTTGGCCCGGCTGGCGCGCTCGGCCGCCTCGGTGGTCGGCTCGGCGCCCGCATCCGGACGAATATGGTCCGTCACGTCGGCGCCGATGCCGCGATAGCCGGCGAAGCGCCCCTTGTCGTCGAAGACCGGCCGGCCGCTGATGACGAAACGGCGTTCTTCGTTCCGCCCGGCGTGCATCCAGGCGGCCTGCTGACTCCGAAAAGCCTGCCGGTCGGCCACGAGCGACCGGCCGGCCTCGTCGAGCCGCCACAGCTCGCCGAGCGGACTGCCCAGGCCCTGGTCGCGCGGCAGCCCGGCATGGGCCTCGTAGTCCTCGGACAGCCGCGTGATCCGCAGCTCGGCGTCGGCCTCCCAGCGCCACGCCGAGGACAGCTCGGTCAGGTCCTGGACGGCCTGGCGAAGGTCCCCGAGCTCGGCCTCGCTGCGCGCGCGCGCCGTGACCTCGGTGCCGGTGCCGCGATAGCCCTCGAACCGACCGCTGTTGGATTCGAACACCGGGACGCCGCTCAGCAATAGCTTGCGCCGGGTCCCGTGGGCGTCCTCCAGGTTCATGGCCCTGTTACGGAACGCGACGCGGTCCTCGATGGCCTCGACGGTGGACAGCAGGACGCTGTCGACATTCTTGAAATACGTCAGCGAAAATATGTAGCTGCCGAGCAAAACCTCACCCGGAACCCCAAAAACGCGCGCTATCCCTTTTGAAATATGCAGATAATTGAGATTGGAATCGACCTCCCAAACCCAGTCCACGGTCGAGCGGATGAAATCCTCGTACTGCCGCGTCTCATCCTCGCCCGCGTCCTGCGCGTTACCTACGCGCCGAAGGTCCTGCCTTCGTGCAGACTCTACCTTGTCAGCCATGACCCTTCCCCGGACCCAGCGCGGCACATCATGCCATCGATTGCCCGGCGCTCCTAGCCTCGGACGGCGATTTTCCCGCACCGGGGCAATTTTGCCGTCTGAACGTCGGGACAACCAATCCGGCCGGAATTCGAAGGACCAACTCGAGAACGGCCGGACAGCCGTCCGCCTTCTCCTGTCAAACCTCGAAAAACCCACATCGAAAGAATGGTGAGCCCGGTAGGGATCGAACCTACGACAACCTGATTAAAAGTCAGGTGCTCTACCAACTGAGCTACGGGCCCTCGGGTCGCCGCCCGGGGCGGGCGCGGGACGGCGCGACCATAGTGGCGGCCTCGGCACCGGTCAACCGTGACGGAGCACTGCTCTCTGGTAGCCCCGTGTGTGCCTAGCCGGGCATAGACCGGCGCAAACGGGGGGCGGGACGCCGGAGGTCGCCAGACCGCTTGGATCGGCGCGGATAATTGATGCAGATCAAGTGACTTTTCGCACATCGGTCATTTGCCGTAACATGTACGACTTCGATGAGAACACCACGACGCTCGTGCCAAGGGGAGCGCTGAGCCGAAGGGAGGTGGCGTTCCTGCCGACGCGAAGATCGGCCAGCGCTCGATTTTCATCCTTTGGCGCGAGACAAGGGGCATGAAGGTATGCCTCGTGCACACACGAGATCGATACTCGCAACGGCCCTCCGGGCGGCGGACGGCACGCTGCGCCCGCCTTGGCAGGGGCGTTCGGCTTGACCAGGGGCGCGTGCAGCACGCGCCGACCGTCGCCCCGGCGGCGGCGACCCACTCTCGGGCGCATCAAGACGTAAGGGGAGGAGACTCACATGATCAGCTTGCTAAGGACCCTGGCGCTCGCCGCCGTGGCAAGCGTCTTCGCCACGGGCGCGGCGCGAGCCGCCGACGTGGCGGTGTTCGTTAACACGACTTACGTGGACTATGTTCCCACGGACTCGACCGCGGAGGCCAGCAATCTGGAGGACACGCTGCTGGCCGAAGGCCACACGGTCACGACCTTCACGGACACGACCGCCGCGGGCCTCGCCAATGTCCTGGCCGGCCAGGACGCGCTGGTGATCCCGGAGCTCGAAATCGGCGACCTCTCCCCTGTCCTGCAGGGCAGCGGCGGCGCCCCGGCCGCGGAGATCGTCGACTTCGTCCGTAACGGCGGCGTCCTCGTCGTGTTCGGCAGTCCCGACCCGAGCATCGTGGCCCGAAATCTCGCCGTGGTGAACAACGCCTTCCAGTACACGGCGCCGCCGCTCAGCGCCGGCTCGTCCTTGAGTACCGTGATCTCGTCGCTCAATGCCACAGATGCCGCCGGCACCGCGTTTCAGG
>CAMYMY010000145.1 GCA_947259625.1 uncultured Kiloniellales bacterium
CGAGCAGGCGGTGGCGCAGCACGGGCTCACGCCCCGGGCGCGCATCGTCTCGACCGCCACGGCGGCCGCCGAGCCGATCATCATGCTGACGGCCCCCACCCCGGCCAGCGAGCGGGCGCTCGCGAAGGCGGGCATGCGCGCGGGCGACGTCGACGTGGTGGAGATCAACGAGGCCTTCGCCGCCATCCCGCTCCAGACCATGCGCAACCTCGGTCTCGACCATGCGCGCGTCGAGTCCGGAGAGCGCGGCCATCCTCGCCACATGTTCGGCCAAAGCATCACGATAGTCCTCGGCCCGCGGTCCGGTGATGGCGACGCGCATCTCGCCGCGCCACCGTGCCAGGTGCTTGTCCTGCTCGTGGTGCGCGTCGTACAGGCTGCCGAAGAGCAACTCGTCCATGAAGCGGACCAGCCGCTCGTTGCGCGCCTGCTCCGTCGCACAGCCGGCCAGCAGCACCAAAGCAAGTAGCGTCCAGCGGGCGGCCCTTGCCGCCGCCGCCGCGGTGTCCGTGAAGCCGGCTTGCGGTATTCCTGGTTTCTCCCCAAACACCCCTTCATCTCCAGACACCGGCGACAGCCCCGAGGGTCACCGTCCCATCCAGCCGAGCCAAGGAGACCCCTAGCCCACAAGTATCCACCGACAACCCCGCCGGGCAAAGACCTTATCGAAAACACACCAATGAATCGAGACCTTGAGCGCTGAAACCGGCAATTCAAAGGGCCGTAGAGCTCCCGGATCGGGCCGGGCGCACACGCCCACCGAGGCACAGCGCCGGAATTTCATGCATGATTTCCCTGGGGTTCGGTATTCCGTGTCGGGGAGATCATGGTCGCTGTCTTTGCCGTTTCGGAGATTTGTAGGTAGATAGCGCTATCCATTTGATCGATCGAGAGGTCGCTGCGCGACTAGAAATCCGGCTTCGGCCTCCAACGGAGGTTTGGAGTTCGCACGATCACTGCTCTAGCGCACGATCATGACCGAGTTGTGGGCGTGCTCCATGACCTGGTAGGCGATGTCGGTTTCCAGCAGCCACCACTTGGGCCGTTTTTCGGAGCGCGCGATGACGATCACCGAGTAATGCGCGCCGGCCTTGACGATCTCCTCCACCGGATCGCCGATCCGCGGCAAGACCTCCTCGACCACGACGTCGTCGGCCTCGATCGCCTGGCGCGTGCGGACCAGCGCGTCCATCGCCGTCGCCTCGCTCTCGCCCTCGGGAACCACGCAGATGAGCGAGATGGGACACTGGCAGCGGCTCGCCAAGATCGCGTCCTTGCGCGCCACGTCGATGGCATGCTCCGAGCCGTTGGTGCAGATCATATGGCCGTAATTCTCTTTCAGCTCGCGGGCGACGATCACGGAACAGGGCGCACGGGCCACCACCTTCTCCGCCACCGCGGGGTCCCAGAAGGACTTGCGCCGGCCCGGCCGCCAACGTTCCGAGGCCCCCAGGATCAGGAGGTCGTATTCGTTCGACTCGCACTCTTTCAGGATGCCCTCGACGATGTCCGGCGCCACGATCAGCTTGAGCACGATCTTCTTGCCCGCCCGATTGGTGTACTCGATCGAATTGTCGCCCAGCGGATCGCCTTGGCGGTCGACGTGGACGGCGCGCTCGGTCCAGTGGTCGCTCATGATGCCGAGCTCGGCGAGGGCTTCCCGTCCCTTCTTGAGGTAATTGATGCCCGGCAGGTCGAGTCCCCAATCCAGCAGGTTCTCCCGGAACACCCGGGGCTGCAGGCCGCCGGAGCGCATGTCCTGATCGACGGCCCGGACGTAGAGCAGGATGATGTCGGCATCGACCCCGCTGCCGAGCCGGGCCGCGTAGTGCAGGCCGCGGTAGGATTCATCCGAGCCGTCGATGCAGCTCAGGATCCGAAAGCGCTTATCCCCCGAAACTTCCATGGGTGCCCCGCCCCTATTCGCTCACAACAGCAGCGGCCAGTACAGCCAGGCCGCCAGCAAGGTGATGATGGTCGAAACCACCATCATTTTCCAGCCGGCTTTGAGAAAATCCGTCGTGCGCAGATAGCCCGACGCGTAGACGATGGTGCAGGCCGGCGTGCCGACGACGGTGAGATAGGCAAAGGCCGAGGAGATCGCCGTGATGAAGCCGATCACCAAGGGTTCTTCGCCGGCCACGACGGCCAGGTTCAAAGTGATCGGGCCGAGCACCGCGACCGCGGCGCCGTTCGACATGGTGTTGGTGACCGCCGAGGTGAGCACCGACACGGCGGCCCACAGACCGAACCCGGAGTCAACGCCGAGGGGCTGCAGCAGCGACAGGAAGCTCTGG
Organism: uncultured Kiloniellales bacterium; assembly: GCA_947259625.1. GTDB lineage: Bacteria > Pseudomonadota > Alphaproteobacteria > Kiloniellales > JAKSDN01 > CAMYKD01. Next base: position 2,298 of record CAMYMY010000145.1, read on the forward strand.
GCGACCCAGAGCGCCGCGCCGGTTACCTTCATCTCGACGCCGAGCGAGATGACCGCCGCGTAGAGCAGGACCACGCCCCAGTTGACGCCGTTGTTCAGCTCCTCCCAGCGGACCAGCCCGATCACCAGGAAGGCCGCGGCGCCCAGCACCGCCACGGTGCCGAGCCCGATGCCGTCGGACAGCAGGATCCAGCCGAGCAGGATCAGGACGAATAAACCGATCGTCGCCCAGTCCGCCGGCTTCATCGGGCCCTGGTCGGCGAGCTGCGCGCGCAGGCGCACGACCGCACGGGCGATGCTCTTCTGTTTGGGGCGGAAGGTCCAGAACAGGATCGAGGTCACGAAGGGTATCTGGATCAGGAAGACCGGATAGGCGAAGGCCATCCACTTCAGGTAATCGACTGCGTAGCGATAGGTCTCCGGGTTACCCGGATCGAAAAAGAACTCGCGCCAATAGCCGATCATGATGGCGTTGCGCGCGCCGCCCGAGGGCGTGCCGATACCCGCGATCGACGCGCCGTAGCTGATCGAGAGCAGAACCACGATGGCGAGCCGGCGGACCCGGGCCGGGTCGTCCGAGGTCAGCGAGATCAGGGTGACCCCGACCGGCAGCATCATCGCCGCCACGGTGTGCTCGCCGATGAACGACGCCAGCACGCCGGAGACCAGCGCGATGCCCATGCAGACGTTCGACGTCCTGGTGCCGGTGAAGCGGATGATGAGGAACGCCAGGCGCTTGTCGAGCTTCTGCTTGACCACGGCGACGGCGATCATCAGCGAGCCCATGATGAACAGCACCGAATCGCTCATCAGGCTGCGCGCCACCTCGGAGGAATCGAGCCCCAGCAGCAGGACCTGGCCGACCACGATCAAGAGCGCCACGGCGGGTAGCGGGATCGGCTCGGTAACGAACAGGATGGTAGCGACGACCGACATGGTGAGGACGATCCGCCCCGCCTCGGTCAGTCCCTCCGGCAAGGGCAGGTCGAGCATCGCGATGCCGACCAGCACCGCGAAGAACAGCCATTTCTTGGCCAGGAGATAAGCGAGCAGGGTCCGGTAGGGCGAGGCGTTGAATCGCCGCCAGCCCAGGCCCAGCGTCCCCTGTCCCCTGATCAGGGCCGCTCGGGCCGTCCGGGCCAGGCTACGGTCGATTCGATGCTCCATGGCGGGTCTTCGCGGGGTTGTTCGATCTCTATCAGGTAATGTCCGGATGAAATATACGGTTTTTCATATGTATTGTCCCGCGAGAAATTGACAACGGTCCCGGACCCCGGATATTGCGGCGATCGGAGGGCGTCGTCGGCCCGGCGATCCTGCGGGACCCGATGGCCTGCGGAGGCCAGCACGGTCACCGGGTCGGACCACGGTCCGGACTTGCCGGCTCTTGCGCGCGTCGCATATCGTCTGCGCGACGCTGCCGCGACGAGGGGCCGGAGGAACACGGATGACGCACGAGCCGACCAGCATCGCCCCGGGCGCGGATCGAATCGGCGTCGGGGTCGCCAGCATCCTGCTGGCCGTTCTGTTCTTCGCCATCGTCGACGCCACGGCAAAGTGGCTGGGCCGGGACTACGAGCCCGCCCAGATCGTCTTTCTGCGCTATGTCTTCGGGCTTCTCCCCGTCGCGGCCCTGGTCTGGCGGGGCGGCGGGCTGCGCGCGCTCAGGACCCGCAGGCCCGGCCTCCACGCTCTGCGTGCGCTTCTCGTCTTCGTCGCGCTGTTCACGTTCTTCTCGGGCCTACGCAGGATGCCGCTGGCCGAGGCGATCGCCATCGCCTTCACCGCGCCGCTCTTCGTCACCGCGCTTTCGGCCCCACTTCTCGCCGAGCCCGTCGGCGCGCGCCGCTGGGCCGCGGTCCTGATCGGGTTCATGGGCGCGCTGGTCATGCTCCGGCCGGACGCCGCCGGATTTCGTGTCGAGGCCCTTTGGATCCTGGCGGCGGCGCTCAGCTTTGCGCTCGCCATGCTGCTCACCCGGCGCATGACGCGCAGCGAGACCAACGTCGCCATGCTGGCCTACACCACGCTGGGCGCCGGGCTCGCCGGCCTTCCGCTCATGCCCTTCGTGTGGCGGGCGCCGGCCGGCGGCGACATCTGGCTCTTCCTGCTGATCGGCATGGTCGGCGGCACGGCCGCCTATTTCGTCATCGCGGCCTACCGGAATGCGCCGGCGGCCGTCGTGGCCCCCTTCGAGTATACGGCCCTGGTCTGGGGCGCAATCCTAGGCTGGATCCTGTGGCGCGAGCAGCCCGAGCCGCTCGTCTGGACCGGCGCCGCCGTCATCATGCTCTCCGGCCTCTACATCACGCACCGCGAGGCGATGCGCGCCGCGCGGGCGGGAGTTTAAGCCGCCTGTCAACAGCGCCATCTGGCAGGCTGGCCGCCCGGGAGCATCTGTGACCGTCGTCACATCTTTTTCGTGTCGATCGCCGCTAGAAGCAGCCGAGGAGCGGTCGAGACCGTTGTCCCGGAACCGCCCGGTCGAAGACAGCCAACGCAAGGAGACCTTGGATATGAAGATATCGCTGATCATTGCCGCCGCCGGACTGGTGATCGGAACGGCAGCCGTGGCCCTTGGACCGAGTTCCACTTGGGCCGGCCAAGAGAAGGCCGAGAAGGAATACAAGGCCGAGCTGAAAGAGTGCAAGAAGATCGCCGAGCCGGGCCAGAAGGATGATTGCGTCAGGAACGCCAAGTCGAACTACGAGAAGCGCAGGCAGGCCGATGGCAAATCCATGACCGGAACGGAAAAGGCCAAGGAAGGCGCGACGAAGAAGGCCGCTGCGAAGGACAAGGACGCCGCCGCCGGTGGCGAGACACTCAAGAAGAAGGCCGGTAAGGCGAAGAAGCAGTAGGACCAGAAGTCATCGCCGACGACTCTTGGCGTTGCGTTGGGCAAGGGCGACGGGCGCCCGGACCCGCTCCCTTTGCATGGGCTCGTTCCGATTTTTCGGCCCGCCGCGCTCAGCCGCCCTTCTTCTTGGGCCGCATGGCCGCCCAGTCCTCGTCGCTCAGGTGCTCCAGAAGCGCGAACTGGGCGGCGCCCTTGACCCACTCGCCGCCGTCTATGGTGACCACCTCGCCGTTGATGTAGCCGGACTGGTCGGCGGCCAGGAAGGCGGCCAGGTCGGCCAGCTCCTGGTGCTCGCCGACCCGGCCGAGCGGGATGCGGTTCAGCCAGGCCTTCTCGAAACCGCCGCCGGGCACCAGGCGCTCCCAGGCGCCCTTGGTCGGGAAGGGCCCGGGGGCGATGGCGTTCAGGCGGATCCCCTTGCCGCCCCACTCGGCGGCCAGCGAGCGGGTCATGGCGAGCACGCCCGCCTTGGCCATGGCCGAGGGCACGACGTAGGGCGAGCCGGTCCAGGCATAGGTCGTGACGATCGAGAGCACGTTGCCGTGGCGCCCGTCCTCGATCCAGCGCCGGCCGCAGGAAAGCGTCGCGTAGGCGGTGCCGTGCAGCACGATGCCCAGGACCGCGTCGACCGCGCGCGGCGACAGCGTCTCGCTCTTGGCGATGAAGTTGCCGGCGGCGTTGTTGACCAGGATGTCGAGCGGCCGCTCGCGCCAGATCTCGTCCATCATGGCCTCGATCGCCGCGGGGTCGCGCACGTCGCAGGCGTAGCGTCCGGTCCTGCCGGGATAGGCGGCGTCGAACTCGGCCGCGGTCTCGGCCAGCACCTCCTCGCGCCGCCCGCAGATCACCAGCTCGGCGCCGAGCTCCAGATAGCGCCGGCCCATGGACTTGCCGAGCCCCGTGCCGCCGCCGGTGATCAGCACCTTCTTGTCCTTCAGGAGATCGTCCTGGAACATCCCGTCCTCCCCAAATGTCGCCGTTCCGCGCGCAGGTATACCGCTTCGCCGCGGCAATGGCTAATCTGGTCGAGGGACCGGCGACCGAGGGGAGGAGCCATGCTCGAGAGAGCCGAGAGCTACGAGGCGCTGATCCGGGGTTTTCGCTGGCGGGTGCCCGGGCGCTACAATATCGGGGTCGACGTCTGCGACAAGTGGGCGGGCGACGGGGACCGCCTGGCGCTGATCCACAAGCGGGCCGACGGCGGGGTCGAGCGCTTCACCTTCGCCCGGCTGATGCGCCTCTCCAACCGGCTCGCCAATGTGCTGGCGGCCCATGGGCTGGCGCGGGGCGAGCGCATCGGCATCCTGCTGCCCCAGGCGCCGGAGACCGCGCTTGCCCACGTCGCTGCCTACAAGCTCGGCTGTATCGCGGTGCCGCTGTTCACCCTGTTCGGGCCCGAGGCCCTCGAATATCGCCTCAAAGACAGCGGCGCGAAGGCCCTGGTCACCGACGGCGAGGGCCTGGCAAAGCTGGCCGAGCTTCGCGATCGCCTGCCGGCGCTCAGCGTCGTGCTCTCGATCGACGGTGAAGGCGATGGCGCGGTGGACTTCCATGAAGTACTGGACCGGGCGTCGGACAGCTTCGCGCCCGCCGACACGGGCCCCGACGATCCGGCGCTGATCATCTACACCTCGGGCACCACGGGACCGCCCAAGGGCGCCTTGCACGGCCACCGCGTGCTCCTGGGCCACCTGCCGGGGGTCGAGCTGCCCCAGGAGTTCTTCCCGCAGCCCGGCGACCTGTTCTGGACCCCGGCCGACTGGGCCTGGATCGGTGGGCTGCTCGACGTCCTGCTGCCGTCCTGGCACCACGGCGTGCCGGTGCTGGCCCACCGCTTCGCCAAGTTCGACCCCGAGGCGGCCTTCGCGCTGATGGCCGAGTTCGGGGTCAGGAACGCCTTCATGCCGCCCACCGCGCTCAAGATGATGCGCCGGGTCGAGCGGCCGCACGAACGCTGGGACATGGCCCTGCGCTCGATCGGCAGCGGCGGCGAGACCCTGGGCGAGGAGCTCCTGGACTGGGGGCGCGAGACCTTCGGGCTGACCATCAACGAGTTCTACGGCCAGACCGAATGCAACCTGATCGTCGCGAACTGCGCGGGACTGATGCCGGTCAGGCCCGGCTCCATGGGGCGCGCCGTGCCGGGCCACGAGGTCGCGGTGGTCGATCCGGCCGGCAATCCGCTCCCGCCCGGCCAACCCGGCACCGTCGCGGTCAGACGCCCCGACCCGGTCATGTTCCTCGAGTACTGGAACGACCCGGAGGCCACGGCCGCGAAGTTCGCCGGCGACCGGCTCTTGACCGGCGACATGGCGCGGCGGGACGAGGACGGCTACTTCCACTTCCTCGGCCGCGACGACGACGTCATCACCTCGGGCGGCTACCGGATCGGCCCTGGCGAGATCGAGGACTGCCTCCTCAAGCACCCGGCCGTCGCCCTGGCCGCCGCGGTCGGCGTGCCCGACGCCGAGCGCGGCGAGCGGGTCAAGGCCTTCGTCGTGCCGCAGGAGGGCGAAGAGGCCGGCCCCGCCCTGGCGCGCGACATCCAGGCCCACGTCAAGAACCGTCTGGCGGCCCACGAGTACCCGCGCGAGGTCGCCTTCGTGAGCGAACTGCCGATGACCGCGACCGGCAAGATCATGCGCCGCAAGCTTCGTGAACTGCCATAGGCCGGCCATGTAAAACGACGCTTATGGTTAACCGTTTCTTAATCAAAATGTAGTAGTCATGAATCAGCAGGGGACCGTGATGATGCGTGCCGAAGGAGGTTCGCATGAAGGAAGACAAGAGGAGCTCCTGTAGCCCCTACCTGCTGAAGGAACGCCGCGAGCTCGCCGCCGCCTGCCGGCAGATCAGCGAGGCGCACGGCCAAGCCGCGCCGCCCTGCGAGGCCTGCGGGTTGGCGGATGTCTGCCGGCGGTCGCCGCAAGCAAACTCGAGCGCCCTGCCGCGACGCAGACGCACGCCGTCCGGCACCTCCGGCGCGGCCCAGGCGGCATAGGCGGTCGCCTTGATCAGTCGGCCTTTATTGCCGTTGCGTCGCCGCCGACCTCGACTCCGTAGTGCTGGCGCGCGGCCTCGGG
>CAMYMY010000146.1 GCA_947259625.1 uncultured Kiloniellales bacterium
GTCGCGCGCGCCCTCGGGGCTGCTGGCGGTCAGGATCGGCGTCTGGAACTCGGTGAAGCCCTGCTCGATCATGCGCCGGCGGATCGCCGCGATGACCTGTCCGCGCTCGACGATGCGGCGCTGCATGCGTTCGCGCCGCAGGTCCAGATAGCGGTAGCGCAGGCGGAACTCCTCGCCGGCATCCTCCTCGGCGTTGACCTGCAGCGGCAGGACGGCGGCGGCGGAGAGCAGCGTGAACTCCTCGGCCCGGACCTCGACCTGGCCGGTCGGCAGCTTGGGGTTGACGGTCTCGGCGGCGCGCTCGACCACCGGCCCGGTCACGGTGACCACGCTCTCCACGCGCAGCGCCTCGAAGGCCGGGAACAGCGGGCTCGAGACGTCGACCACGCACTGGGTCAGCCCGTAGTGGTCGCGCAGGTCGACGAACAGCAGCTGGCCGTGGTCGCGCTTGCGGTGGACCCAGCCGGACAGGCGGGCCCGGGTTCCCGCGTGCGGCAGCCTCAGTTCGCCACAGGTGTGGGTGCGGTAGACGTGCATCGTGCCTTTCTCCGGGGTCTGGCGAGGCGGGCGGGACGGTCGGGCGCAAAAGGCACGCCGGCGCGGCTCTTGTCAAGGGCGCCCGAGCCTGTGAGAGACCCCCAAAACGAGCGCCCCGCGCATGCCGTAGATGCATGGCGGGGCCTCGTTTTCCGGCCTCTCGGGCCGCGCCCGGATGACATTATCGGGCTATCTCTTTGATGCCCCGGACCGCAGCCTCGGGGCGGTCAAATCGTCATGTCTCAGGTTTTCGGCGGTCCTCTTCACCACGGCCGCGGTTGCCTTGCTAGGGCTCCCGATATCAGGTGGTCGGACCGTGGCCCTCCGTCTGAGCGGAGGGCCGGAAAAAATGATCCGGTGGGTTCATCCTGTTACGGACCCTCCTTTTGCTGTTGCCGCTCATCACCGCCATCGCGGCGAACCGCGGTCGATCCGCCGCGTGGCGCCGGCGCCACCGTCCCTCGGACGGCGCGCCATTGACGTTGAAAGCATGCGCCCACTCGCTCCACCGAGTCAAGAAACAACACGCGGAATTTAGCCGCTAACGTCCACGGAACAGCCGGTAGGCCAGGACCAGAAGCAGCCCCGCCCCCGTGACCAGGCCGAACCAGCCGGCCGCCAGCGAGAACGGCGTCTCGGCCAGCAGGATCGCCGCGCCGCCGGCCGCCGAGAGCAGACCGAGGACCGCGAAGAAGACATTGTCCGAGGACAAGTGCCACCCCATCTCTTGCCCACAAGGGCCAACGAGAGCCGGCTCATGCCTTGGGTTGCGCGATCCACAGCTCCCAGATGCCGTCCTTGAGCACGTCGGACCGCAGGAAGCCTTTGAGCCGCCTGTCGAACGGGCCGGAGGAAAGGCACGGCGCTCCACCCTCCCTGCCGACGAACATGGACCTTATGCGTGCCGGATCCGACTCGTCGAGAAAATAGTGCGAGAAGCGATCCTGGAACGCGACTGTCAGGATATTCTTGATGTTTCCTTCCGACGAATGGGACCGCTTCGCGTCCCATAAGGCGCTCTCACGCGTTTCGGCCAGCGCGGCCATTCGGTCTCTCTCCGTCGGGCACCACGATTGGACGAAAGCCTCGTTCTCCATGGAGGCCGCGCTCGCGAGCACCGCCTCGACGAAGGCCTGGAGGCTGTCTCCGTCCGCCACTTCGCTCGGCGTTATCCAGTCCTTGCGATTGGCAAAGAGTTGGCCGTCGACGTTCAGCGTAACACCAAAGAGGCCCTGCCCGAGCGCTATCGAATGGTCGAAGGGCCGGGATTCGTAGTCTTCGCTCCAGCCCTTCCTGATCGCCTCCGTGACGTAGTCGAACAGGTCAAGAACTCTGCCTTCGTCGTCCGCCCTCCCGCCCGAGAGCAGGAACCCCTGCGGCGTCTGGCGGAACCCGAAGCCCGCGACCCGCGAGGTGCCGCTGTCGTATTCGAGATCGACAAGAAGATACTTGGCGCCCTTGTAGAACCATTCGGAGCGGAAGTTGACCGCTGCCAGCCCGCCGATTTCGTCGCGGAACAACCGGGCCGAGTCCGTCACGCCGGCAACATCGGTGCCGGGCACATACGCATGGGCGGCTTGCTCGTAGTTCTGCTTCAGGACGTTCTCGACATAGCGAATCACGACTTCGTCGGCGGTGACGCTCTCCTTCCTCTTGTTGTCGATCGTGATGTTGGCCAGGAAACCGTCGTAGGCGGTGCCGGCCCGGACCGAATCGAAGTCCTTCTGGGAAACCTCGACTTCGTAATACCCCGACGTCCGGGCCTCGCCGTAATAGACCGGCCACTTGGTCCGCTGCAGCGAGACCAGGGCTCCCGCGTAGGAGACGGCCGCGATCCAGGCAAGAACCGCCCCGGGCCGCTCGCGGGCGAGGCCCACGGCCGGTCGCGTCACGATCCGCGCTGTGCGACCCAGAGGGCCCAAACGCCGTCCTTGACGACCTCGGATTGCAACAAGCGGCGAAGCCTCCGATCGCCGGGGCCCTGGGAAAGGCAGAAGCTGTCGCCCTCCGTGCCAACGAACATCGACCGTATTCGAGCCGGATCGGACTCCTCGACGAAGTAGTGCATGAAATCGTCCCCGAAGGCCATGGTCAGGACGTGCTTGATCCTGCCGAGCGAGGCGTGCCTTTGTTTCGCCTGCGCCTGCGCATCGGGATCCTGTTCGGCCCCATTGGCCAGCCTGACGAAGTTCTTCGAGCACGACAGCCGGACGGCTGCCGCGTCCTCCGGCGACGCGGTCTTGGCCAGCGCCTTCTCAACGACCGCCCAGGGAGCGTCGACCTGCGCGCCCTGGTTCGGCGATATCCAGTTCCCCTGCTGGTCGTGAAGCCGACCGTCGACCTTCAGCGCGATGCCGAACACGCCCTCGCCGAGCGGAATGGAAAGTTCATCGGGATGGGACGTGTGGTTGTCCAGCCAACCGTGCCTGAGCCCGTCCGCGACGTAGTCGAGAGCGTCCAGGACGATGCCTTCGTCGTCTGATCTCTCGTGCGAGAGCAGGAATCCCCGCGGCGTGTGGCGAAAGCCGAAGCCGAAGAAGCGCGAGGCGCCGCCGTCGAACCTGAACTCCGCGATCACGAATCTAGTGCCCAAATAGATCCATTCAGAGAGAAACCCGATCTCCGTCAGTCCAGCGATTTCCTTGCGGAAGTTGCGCGTCTCGGCGATCACTTCTGCGCTGGCCGCGCCCTGAGCGTAGAGTCGGAGCACTTGATCGTAGTCTTCCTTCAACACGTACTCGACATACCGAATCACCACTTCCTGTACCGTGACGCTGTCTTTGCCAAATCCCTCATCAACGGCGACGTTGGCCAGAAACCCGTCGTAACGGACGAGCGCTTGGGTCGAGCCGGTCGGCTTCTCGGCTATCTCGATTTCGAGATGCTCTCCTGTGCTCCCCCCATGATAGTAGAGGGGCCATTGCACCCGGTTCAGCGAAACCGCGTGCATCGCTTGTGCAGCGGAGGCGCTCAAGGCAAACGTTACGATCGCCAGAAAATAGTGGTGACACCGCATTGATGTACCCTCGCCTGTTTCTACCTATTAACGATAATACTGTAAGCTTTTCTGTCCATAATATATGATTTTTTGTATATAAATACTTAAAATTGTGATTTATTAGTGTCCATAGGCTCGATGCCAGCCATCGTCGGCCCTTTCCAAACTAGACCGCGGCGGACCTGGTCGGACTGCCTTGACACCAATCGGCCGAGCGGCGCCGCGCGGCCGCTGCTTGCCGCGCTTTCACCAACCGGCTTTTGCCTGTATACCGCTGGGCCATGACGCTCATCTGCGATTCGGCCGAGCTCGCCGCCTTCTGCACGCGCCAGGCCGAGGCCGATTTCATTACGGTCTACACCGAATTTCTGCGCGACAACACCTACTGGCCCAAGCTCTGCCTGGTGCAGATCGGCGGTCCGAAGGAGGTCGCGGCGATCGATTCCCTGGCGCCGGACATCGACCTCGCCCCCATGACCGAGCTGCTGGGCAACACCAAGCTGCTCAAGGTGTTCCACTCGGCGCGCCAGGACATGGAGATCTTCTACCACATGATGGGCCGCCTGCCGGCGCCGATCTTCGACACCCAGGTGGCCGCCATGGTGTGTGGCTTCGGCGATTCGGTCGGTTACGAGACCCTGGCCCGCAAGCTGGCCGGCGCCAGCGTCGACAAGGCCTCGCGATTCGCCGACTGGTCGCGCCGGCCGCTGACCAAGCGCCAGCTCGACTACGCGCTGGCCGACGTCGTGCACCTGCGGCCGGTCTACAAGAAGCTCAAGAACAAACTGGACCGCAACGGCCGGGCCGAGTGGCTCAAGGAAGAGATGGACGTGCTCACGACCCCGGCGACCTATGCCCTCGAGCCCAAAACCGCGTGGCAGCGGCTCAAGACCCGCTCGAACGACCGCCGGTACCTGGCGGTCATGCGGACGCTCGCCGCCTGGCGGGAAACCGAGGCGCAGCGCCGGGACGTGCCGCGGGGCCGGGTGCTGCGCGACGAGCAGCTGTTCGATATCGCGGCCCACACGCCCAAGAACATCGAGGAGCTGGCGCGCACCCGTGGCCTGGGCCGCGATCTGGCCCGGGGCCGGATCGGCCAGGCGATCCTCGAAGCGGTCCAGGTCGGGCTCGCCGTGCCCGAGGCCGAGCGTCCCATGCCGGCGCCCAGATCGGAGCTGCCGAAAGGGCTCGGCCCCGTGATCGACCTGCTGAAGGTGCTGCTCAAGATGAGGTGCGAAGAGCACAACGTGGCTCAGCGCCTGGTGGCGAGCACGGCCGACTTGGAGCGCATCGCCGCCGACGACGAGGCGCCGGTGCCGGCCCTCAAGGGTTGGCGCCGCAAGGTCTTCGGGGCCGACGCGCTGGCCCTGAAGCAGGGGCGCTTGGCGCTCGGCTCCGATGGCAAGACGATCACCGTCGTGCCGGTCGACCCGCCCCGCGCCGCCCAGTGAGCGTGCAGCGGGCCTTCAGCCGGGACACGATGAAACCGAAGCGACCCTTTATACCAAAGGTCACTGACAATGACGCATTTCACCGAGGCGATTTTGACCGCCAGCAAGGCGCGCGCTGCGCCGTTGTGCTGGTACAACAAACAGTGCGCAACGCGGCTGGTGGTCAAAAGCGCCCGGCCCTTCGGGTGGGGCGTATCGGGGCAGCCAAATTCAGGATTTGGGTGGCGTTACGGCGCTTGCCCGATGCGCGCATCGCGCTGCGCACCGCGCCTACCCGGGCGGCCCGATCCGCTCCCATGAAATGCGTCATTGTCAGTGACCTTTGGCATTATTCGGCCGCCACTTCGACGCCGGGCTTGGCCCGCCGCGGACGCGCCTTCTGCGCGGCGCCCCTCGCCGATTCGGTCGCGTTGAAGATCTCCAGCTCGCCTAGATCTCCGTCGCCTGCCGGCGCGAGCGCGCGATCCATGTAGTCCCGTTTCCCGGGATCGCGAGTCACCCGTCGACAGGCGCGTGCGTAGGTCCAGGCAAGCGCTCCGAGGCGCGCGTGCTTGTGGACGAACGCCCACGCATAGCGGAGATGGAAAACCACCGGATTTTCGACCGGCAAGCCGGGCCGGCGGTCCCTGCGGTACTTGCGTCTGAGCAGCCCGCCCTGCAGGGGGTGCACGCCTTCGATGGTCTGGCATCCGTAAAACCACAGAGCCAGCGTCAGGATCGTGCTCGGCTTGAGACCGCAAGCGGCGGCCCGCCGCATCACGGTCTCGACATGGTCCGGCGTGTAGAACGCATCCCAGGCCCGTCGATAGGTCTTTTGGAATTCATCGTCGGACATGAGCGGATGGCCGGTGCAAACGTGCTCCAGGTCGTACTTGTTCAGATCCGGGTCCATCCAGACGCCCTTTGCGTCCAGCGATCGGTGGTCTTCGGATCCGGGCAGCGGGGTAAGGGAAAAGAATTCGACCAGGTCGACCGGCAGCTCGCGCTTGATGATCTCGATGTCCCGCATGACGCGCTCGGGCGTGTCGTTCGGCAGCCCGATGATGTAGCCGCAGTAGGTCATCGCCCGAACGGCCTTCCACGCCTGCAGCATGGCGCGGTATTCAGTGATCCGGTTCTGCTTCTTCTTCGCGGCGAGCAGATTGTCCGGATTGATGTTCTCGAGCCCGATGAACACGCGCCGCACGCCGGCACGACCTGCCTTCTCGACAAAGCCCGGTATCAGATGGCAGAGCGTGTCGACCTGGATGATGAAGTTGAAGCGCATGCCCTGTCGCTCGCGCAGCTCGATGATCCGGTCGAAAATCGCTTCCCAGTTCCTGTTGCGGGCGAAGTTGTCGTCGGTGATGAAGAATCGCGATACGCCTTGGGCGTGGTTCTCGCGGAGGATCTTCTCGATGTCGTCGGCCGACCGGTAGCGCGACTTGCGGCCCTGGACATTGATGATGGTGCAGAAGCTGCACTGAAACGGGCAGCCGCGCCCGGAGTCGAAGCTCGTGCGCGCATCGATGTTCCGTCTGACCCGGTTCCTGGGCAGGATCGGGACCGGTGCGCCCTCGAGGCCGGGCAGGTCCGAGAGATGGTTGTAGAGCGGCTTGAGCTCGTTTCGATAGGCGTCCGCGAGCACCTCCTCGAACCGGCCCTCGGCCTCGCCCGCGAAGATCGAGATGCCCAGGTCCCAGGCCTCCCGGATCTCGGCGGGTGGCTCGGGCAGCATGGACAGCGAGCCGCTGGCGTGGAAGCCGCCGATGCAGACCGGGATGCCGGCGGCCCGCAGCGGCCGGGCGATGTCCATGGCCCGCGGGAACTGGTTGGTTTGCACGCCGACCAGGGCCACGAGGCCCCTGCCCCCGCCTGCTTGGATCGCGCGGATGATCTTCTTCGGCCGGATGCGGGTGTTGGTCTCGTCCTGGGCGGTGATTCGAACATCGACCCTTTCGCCGAGGGTCCCGCGGTCGATGCAGTCGAGCGCAATGCCGTTCAGCGCCGCCATGGTGTTCGACGGAATTTCCGAGCGTGCCCACTGAATCACATAGCCGTCGTCGTCGTAATGCGAGGGCTTGATCAAGAATAGACTGAATGGCTCGCAACGCCTGCGGCGTCCGATGTCTGGCATAGCACCGCTATCTATCAAGAAGTCGCAACCGCTTTTAAGTCGTGCAGCTTACACCACCGCGCCTAGAGCGCGGTAGAATAATCGCACGTCGCTACCACAGGGAGCCCGCGGTGCCGAGGCGTCAGATCACATCAGGTCCTGGCGTTTTTCGGTATATTCCTCCCGCTCGACCTCGCCGCGGGCGTAGCGCAGCTCTAGAGCCGCGAGCGCCGGCTCGCTTCCGCCGGCGCGGCCGCGTTCCGATGCGGCCGGAAGCGGCGCGGCGAGCCGCCACAGATACCCGACGAGCAGTACGAACGCCGCCGCCAGAAGGAAAACGAAGGCGAGTCCGAAAATGCCGTGCAGGCCCATGCCCAGGGTCCAGGCGGGACCGTCCATGCCGAACCCTCCGTCCTGGCCGTAGCCGTGCCACATGATCCTCCCGCCCTAAGCGTGGGCCAGGTGGCCGGTCCGGCCCGCGGACCGGCCATCGCCCGATATGTCATTCGCCCCGGGTCACGCGCCCGCTGTGACGGTCGAACACCAGGCGCTCGACCAGCGATCCGTCCTTGGTGACGATCTCGCCGACGATGGCGTCTTCGCCCTGTTCGCTGACCTCGCCGAGCTTGAGACGGTCGTTGCCCATCCAGCCGAGCCGGCGCTCCAGGAGCGCGGTCACGTCCTCGACCGAAAGCTCCTCGCCGGACGCCGCCTGGCCCAGGGGACAGTCGCCGTGGGCACCGGGGCCAAAGCCCATCATGCCGGGACCCATGTGGCCAAACCTGCCGCCGCCCCAGCCCGGGCCCATCCCGCCGTAGCCCATATGGCCCATCATGCCGGGGCCGCCCTGATAGGCGCCGCCGCCGGGCCCACCGCCGGGCCCGTGGGCGATGCTGGGGGCAGCAAAGGCCGCTGCGGCAAGGGCGATGGCGGCCGCGGCGGTGATCGTGAGAGTTCTGCGTTTCATGGTTCTGTCCTCTGATTGGCGTTTGCAACTGGCAACAGTGAACCACCGCCGTGTTGCATCGGAATGTCAGGGCCGGGCTTTCTTGTAACAGGGTGTTGCAGGACGGCCTGTCGCAACATCCCGTAACCAAAAACCTGCCGTGGCCGGGAGCGTGCCAAGGTATAGTCCGGCCATGGAAGGCTCGCCGCACATCCTCATCGTCGACGACGACCGCGAGATCCGCGACCTTCTGGCCCGGTTCCTGGACAAGCACGGGCTGCGCATCACCACCGCCGCCGAGGGACAGGAGATGCAGCGGGTGCTGGACGGCAGCCGGATCGACCTGATCGTGCTCGACCTGATGCTGCCCGGCGAGGACGGGCTGACCCTGTGCCGCAACCTGCGGGCCAAATCGCGCATCCCCGTCATCATGTTGACCGCCATGGGCGAGGAGACCGACCGCATCGTCGGCCTGGAGATGGGCGCCGACGACTATCTGGCCAAGCCGTTCAACCCACGCGAGCTGCTGGCGCGGATCAAGGCGGTTCTGCGCCGGGCCGGAGAGGCCCCCTCGGCAGCTCCTGTCGAAGGCGGCGCCGTGCTGGAGTTCGCCGGCTGGACTCTCGACCTTGACCGCCGCGAGCTGCAGCGGCCCGACGGCATCATGGTGCCGCTCAGCAGCGGCGAATACGAGCTCCTGGCGGTTTTCGCCACGCACCCCGGCCGCGTGCTCAGCCGCGACCAGCTGCTGGACCTGGCGCGCGGCCGGGAGGCGCAGCCCTTCGACCGCAGCATCGACGTGCAGGTCAGCCGCCTGCGCCGCAAGATCGAGGCGGAGCCTCAGGACCCAGCACTGATCAAGACCGTGCGCAACGGCGGCTACACCTTCACGCCGAGCGTTCGGCGCCGGCAACGAGCGGAGCCGGAAGCGGAATGACGGTCCTGCCCAGATCCCTGGCCGGTCGAACGCTGCTGGTGCTCCTGGCCGGCTTGACCGTGTCGCATCTGATCGCCCTGGCGATCTATGCCGGCGAACGCCACCTGGCCTTGACGACGCAGAGCGGGCGCAGCGTGGCCGATCGGATCGCCGCGGTGGTCAGCGCCTTCGACGAGGCCGAGCCATCCGCCCGCCGGTCCTTGGCCCGTACCATGTGGGTTCCGGGTTTCCGCGTCGTTCTGACGGAGCAGAGCATGATCGCCGACGAGGATCGATCGTGGCGGGCCGGCTTGATCCGCGCCGCAATCGGCCGTGCAGTGGAAAGCGTCCCGTCAGAGCGAATTCGCATCGCCGAGCGGGATGCGGGGCTGGCAGGCATGCCATGGTTCCTGGCGGAGTCGCCGGACGGTCCCTGGAGGGGAGGCGGAAGGCACATGCGCCACATGCGGGACATGGGCATGCCGGCGGGCGGGCCTATGCAGCACATGGCACGGGCCTGGCGGTCCGGGCGCCTTCTCGAGACCTCCCTGCAGCTGTCGGACGGCAGTTGGCTCAACTTCGCGGTCCTGACGGCGCGACCCGAAGCCGTGTGGTCGTCGCGCCTCATGCTGTCGAACGCGGTGATGGCGATTGCGGTGATCGCCCTTTCGGTCTGGGCGGTGCGCCGCGCGACCAAGCCGCTCGCGGCCTTCTCCCAAGCCGCCGAACGCCTCGGCGTGGACGTCAACGCGCCGCCGGTCGCCGAGGACGGCCCCAGCGAGGTCAGCCAGCTGGCCCGCGCCTTCAACGACATGCAGCTCCGTCTGCGGACGTTCGTTCAGGACCGGACCCAGATGCTGGCGGCCATCTCGCACGACCTGCGCACGCCGATCACCCGGCTGCGCCTGCGCGCGGACTTCGTGGAGGACGAGGAGCAGCGGCGGAAGATGCTGGCCGACCTGGAGCAGATGGAAACGATGATCGCCACCACCTTGGCCTTTGCCCGCGAGGAGGCCAACGAGGAACCGCGCAGGCCCTTCGACCTCGCGGTCCTGCTTCAGGACCTCTGCGACGCGGCCTCGGACAGCGGCCACGCCGTCGCCTATCGCGGCGCGGCGGCCGCGACCTACACGGGCCGGCCGGTGGCCCTGAAGCGGGTGTTCGCCAACCTGGTCGACAACGCGGTCAACTACGGCGGCGGCGGCGAGGTATCGCTGACAAGCGCGGCAGACCGGGTGACCGTCACGGTCGAGGACAACGGGCTGGGCATCCCCGAAGACCAGATGGACAAGGTGTTCCAGCCGTTCTACAGGCTCGAGGGTTCGCGCAGCCGCGACACCGGCGGCGTCGGCCTCGGCCTGGCCTCGGTGCGCTCCATCGTCCGCGCCCACGGCGGCGAGGTCGCCCTGGCGAACCGAAACGACGGCGGCCTGCGCGTCACCGTCAACCTGCCCTACGGCTGATACCAAAGGTCACTGATAAGGACGCATTTCATGGGAGCGGATCGGGTCGCCCGGGTAGGCGCGGTGCGCAATGGGCGCCCGGGCGCGATGCCTAGCATCGGGCAAGCGCCGCAACGCACCCGG
>CAMYMY010000147.1 GCA_947259625.1 uncultured Kiloniellales bacterium
GACCTGGCGGCCAGCTCTTCGTCGGCCGGCGTTTCCTCGCCGGGCGCTTCGTCGTCAGTCCCCGCCACTTCGGCGCGTGGCTCGACCGCCGCGGCGGGCTCTTCGTCCTTTCGGCGCCGGCGCCGTCGACCGCGGCGTTTGCGGTCTTCGGCGTCTTCCGCCGGCTCCGCGGCCGCTTCCGTCGCGGGAAGGACCGCCGGACCGGTGGTGCTGAGGCGCTCCAGATCGTAATCGGG
The DNA here is from genome assembly GCA_947259625.1 of uncultured Kiloniellales bacterium. Classification (GTDB taxonomy): domain Bacteria; phylum Pseudomonadota; class Alphaproteobacteria; order Kiloniellales; family JAKSDN01; genus CAMYKD01. Next base: position 237 of record CAMYMY010000147.1, read on the forward strand.
CGCGACCAGGCTGTCGTTTCGCTCGACCCGGATCTTGAGGCCGTAGCGCTGCTCGATATCGGTCAGCCGCGCGCGTCTCTGATTCAGCAGATAGAGCGCCGCGTCGGTCGGCAGGGCCATGTTGAGCTCGCCGCCGCCCCGGCGGATGCCCTCCTCCTCCAGGACGCGCAGCACATGGAGCGCCGTGGAGTCGGTCGAGCGGAGGAACCCCGTCCCGGCGCAACGGCCGCAGGGCTCGGTCGAGGTTTCGAACAGGCTGGGCCGCAGGCGCTGGCGCGACATCTCGAGCAGCCCGAAGGGGCTGATCCGGCCGAACTGGATGCGGGCCCGGTCGTGGCGCATCGCGTCCTTGAACCTGCGCTCGACGTCGCGGTTGTGGCGCGACTCCTCCATGTCGATGAAATCGATGACGATGAGGCCGGCCAGGTCGCGCAGCCGAAGCTGGCGGGCGACCTCGTCCGCGGCCTCGATGTTGGTCTTGAGCGCGGTCTCCTCGATGTGCCGTTCGCGCGTCGCCTTGCCCGAGTTGACGTCGATCGCGACCAGGGCCTCGGTCGGATTGATGACGATGTAGCCGCCCGACTTGAGCTGCACGCTCGAGCTGTGCATCGCGTCCAGCTGGCCTTCCACCTTGTAGTGATAGAACAGCGGCACGCTCGGGTTCTTGTACTGCTTGACGTGCCGGGCGTGGCTCGGCATCAGGTTCTTCATGAAGTCCTTGGCCGCCTTGTAGCCCCCATCGCCTTCGACCAGGATCTCGTCCATGTCGCGGCTGTAGAGGTCCCTGATCGCGCGCTTGATCAGGTTCGCCTCCTCGTGGATCGGCGCCGGCGCCGTGGACTGCAGCGTGGTGTCGCGGATCCCGCTCCAGAGGCGCATGAGGTATTCGTAGTCGCGCTTGATCTCGACCTTGCTGCGCTCGCTGCCGGCGGTGCGCACGATCACGGCCATGCCGTCGGGAATGTCGAACTCGGAGACGACCTTCTTCAAGCGCCGCCGGTCCGACGCGCTGCCAATCTTGCGGCTGATGCCGCCGCCTCTGGCGGTATTCGGCATGAGCACGCAGTAGCGTCCGGCCAAGGACAGGTAGGTGGTCAGGGCCGCGCCCTTGTTGCCGCGCTCTTCCTTGGAGACCTGGACCAGCATCACCTGGCGGCGCTTGATGACCTCCTGGATCTTGTAACGGCGCAGGAGCCTGGCGCGCTTGCGGGCGTCGTCCTCGACGTCGTCGCCGCCCACGGTGTCGACGCGGGTCTCGACCTCGACCTCCTGGACCTTGTCGCCCGCGGCCGGTGCGGCGCCGTCCGCGGCATCGGGCTCCGCATCCGGCGCGGCGGCGCCTGCCGCCTGGCCGTTGTCCTCGCCCTCGGCCCCCTCGGCCTCGAGCCCCTCTTCGGACTCCTCGCCCGCCTCGTCGTCGAAGCGCGCCTGTTCGGCGAGCAGGGCTTCCCGGTCGGCGATCGGGATCCGGTAATAGTCGGGATGAATTTCGCTGAACGGCAGGAAACCGTGCCGGTTGCCGCCGTACTCCACGAAGGCCGCCTGCAGGGAGGGCTCGACCCGCGTTACCTTGGCGAGGTAGATGTTTCCCTTGAGCTGGGACCTTGCGGCTGATTCGTAATCAAACTCTTCGAGACGGTTCCCGTTCAGCACCACCACCCGCGTCTCTTCCGGGTGGGAGGCATCGATAAGCATACGCTTGACCATTAAGACTAAACTCCATACCGCGCCCGGCGGTGGCCGCCCGGAGGGCGGTGCGCGGCGCGTTTGCGGCCCCGGAATCCGGGTTCTGTCGGCTGTTCGGGGTCGCGTTCATGTTCACGTGGCTCTCTCGTTTCCGGGCGCCGGAGGGCGCCGAGAAACCGCCTCGACGAACCGGCCCTGTCGGGCATCTTCGACGTCGAGACGGTGGCGGAGTGGATTCCGCCGGTGTTTCGCGGTTACCTTGCTTGCCGCACCGCGCCTTGCGATCCGCTATGATCGAAGGATCGGCGCCTAGCCGGCCGTGCCATGGATCCAGGATGTCGATCCGGTCACCATGGCACGAGTCGGTAACACATGTACAATAGGCACGGAGACCCCATATCACAATCGATTTGTCAGGGTTTGGCGTTTGGTGCCGGGAGTGGCGGCGGGCGCGCGAGGGCGTGCCTGCGGAGGGTGCGGCGGAAAGTGCTTGGCTATATCTGGTGGACTAACCAAGAACTCGTGCTATATCTCGCTTGAACGGCGTGCAATGAAACGGCTCGTAGTCTTCCTGTTCTGCCTCGTGGCAGCCGCCCCGGCTTCTTTGGCGAAGCCGAGCGTGACGGCCGCCCGCGTCGGCCCGCATCCCGACATGACGCGCTTCGTGCTGGAACTGTCGCAGGCGCCGGCGTTCGAGATCTTCACGCTGCAGGACCCCTACCGGGTGGTCATCGACCTGCCCGAGATGGATTGGCGGATCCCGCCCGAGGGGGTGCCGCGCGGGAAGGGGGTGATCGAGGACCTGCGCTTCGGCCTGTTTCAGCCGGGCAGAAGCCGCGTCGTGCTCGACGTCAAGACCCCGGTCAGTGTCAGGAACGTGCACACTCTGCGGCCGGGGGGCAAGTATGCCACGCACCGGCTGGTGATAGACCTGCAGACGGTCAGCCGCAGCGCCTTCCACACGAAGAACAGCCGCAAGATCGTCTCCCGCGCCCCCTTGCCCGCGATCCAGGCGGTGGCCGTGCCGAGCGCGCCGGGCAAGCCGCCGAGCGACCGGCGGCCCACGGTGGTGATCGACGCCGGGCACGGCGGGGTCGATCCCGGAGCCACCGGGGTCTCGGGCGTGGCGGAGAAGGACCTGGTCCTGCAGTATGCGCGGGAGCTCAGGCGCCAGCTCCTGGCCGGCGGCCGCTACCGCGTGGTCATGACGCGCGACAGCGACGTGGTGCTGCCGCTGCGCCAGCGCGTGGCCCGCGGCGAGGAGGCCGGGGGCGACCTGTTCATCTCGCTCCACGCCAACATCAACAAGAGCAGGAGGGTGCGCGGGGCCTCGGTCTATACGCTCTCCGAGACGGCCTCCGACGCCGAGGCCGAAGCGCTGGCGGCCAAGGAGAACAAGGCCGACGTGCTGAGCGGGGTGAACCTGGACGGCCAGAGCCCGGACGTCAGCATGATCCTGATCGACCTGGCCCAACGGGAGACCATGAACCTCTCGAAGGACTTCGCCAACACCATGGTGGGCCAGCTCGGCAAGTCGACGCGGGTCCTGAACAACACCCACCGCTATGCGGGCTTCGCCGTGCTCAAGTCGCCCACGGTGCCGTCGGTCCTGGTCGAGGTCGGCTACATGTCGAACAGGAAAGAGGAGAAGCTTCTGCGCTCCCGGGCCCATCGCAAGAAGATTTCGTCGGCGATTGTAAGGGCGATCGACGACTACTTTAAATCGCACGGCTGAGCGGATAAGCCACAAGACCGCCATAATCGCAGGCTAACGTTTTGTTTGCACTACCGACCTACGCTCCGAAGCGCCCGACCAGGGCCGGAGACGAGACATGAAGACGATGAAACTGCTTTCCTCGCTGTTCGCGCTGCTGCTGATTCTCGCGGTGGCCGGCGGGATCGGCGTGCTCTATCTGCTCAACGCGTACGGCAGCGACCTGCCGGACTACCAGCAGCTCGCCAGCTACGACCCGCCGACCGTGACCCGGGTGCACGCGGGCGACGGCCGGATCCTCGCCGAGTACGCCATCGAAAAGCGGGTCTTCGTGCCCATCGAGGTGATCCCCAAGCGGGTCATCAACGCCTTCATCTCGGCCGAGGACCAGGACTTCTACGATCACTACGGCGTCGATTTCCTGGCGATCGCGCGCGCCGCGGTGACCAACATCTTCAACATGATCCAGAACAAGCGGCCGGTCGGCGCCTCGACCATCACCCAGCAGGTCGCGAAGAACTTCCTGCTCAGCAACGAGCTCAAGATCGAGCGCAAGATCCGCGAGGCGATCCTGGCCTTTCGCATCGAGCGGGCCTTCACCAAGGACCGCATCCTCGAGCTCTATCTGAACAAGATCTATCTGGGCTTCGGCTCATACGGGGTCGCCGCCGCATCGCTCAACTACTTCGACAAGTCGCTCGACGAGCTCACCCTGGCCGAGGCCGCCTATCTGGCCGCCCTGCCGAAGGCGCCCAACAACTACCATCCGATCAATCGGCCCGACGCCGCCGTGGCCCGGCGCGACTGGGTGATCGGGCGGATGCTGTCGGACGGGTCGATCACCGAGCCCCAGGCGGAGCAGGCCTGGGCCGAGCCCCTCGTCGTCCAGGAGCACGGCGAGACCCTGGTCGCCCAAGCCGACTATTTCGCCGAGGAAGTGCGCCGCGAGCTGGTCAAGCTCTATGGCGAGGACAAGCTCTACCAGGGCGGCCTCTCGGTCCGCACGGCCCTCGATCCACGACTCCAGACCATCGCCGACACCGTGCTGCGCGAGGGGCTGCTGGCCTACGACCGCAGGCACGGCTGGCGCGGCCCGGTCCGGCGCGTGGACCTCGCGGCCGGCGACTGGCACGAGCTGCTGGCGCCGCTGGAGCCGCCGGCGGGCGCCGGCGACTGGAAGCTCGCCGTGGTGCTCGAGGTCGGCGAGAGCCAGGCGCAGGTCGGCCTCAAGGACGGCACCGTCGGACAGGTCCCCTTCACCGAGCTCGCCTGGGCCCGCCCTTGGAAGAAGGAGCAGAATGTCGGTCCCGAGCCCAAGCGGCCGCGCGACGTCCTGAGCGCGGGCGACGTGGTCCTGGTCGAGCCGGTGGCCCAGAACGCCGAGGGCGAGGCCTATCCCGAGGCCACGCTCGCGCTCCGTCAGATCCCCGATATCGACGGCGGCCTGGTCGCCATGGACCCGCACACCGGCCGCGTTCTGGCCATGAGCGGCGGCTGGTCCTACGAACGCAGCCAGTTCAACCGCGCGACCCAGGCCTACCGGCAGCCCGGGTCCGCCTTCAAGCCGATCGTCTATCTGGCGGCCCTGGACAGCGGGCTCACCCCCTCGACCATCGTGCTCGACGCGCCCTACGTGGTCGACCAGGGCGCGGGCGAGGGCAAGTGGAAGCCGCACAACTACTCGAACAAATTCTACGGCCCGACGCTCATGCGCGTCGGCATCGAGAAATCGCGCAACCTCATGACCGTGCGTCTGGCCGAGGAGATCGGCATGCGGCCGATCATCGACTACGCCGGGCGCCTGGGCGTGGTCGACCACCTGCGCCCCGAGCTGGCCATGGCGCTGGGCGCAGGCGAGACGACGCTGCTGCGCCTGACCACCGCCTATGCCATGCTGGTCAACGGCGGCAAGCGGATCACTCCGACCCTGATCGACCGGGTCCAGGGCGAGGATGGCCAGACCGTCTATCGCCACGACCAGCGCATCTGCCCGGGCTGCCAGGTCGTGTCCTGGCAGGGGCAGGCAGTGCCGGAGCTGCCGGACGAGCGCGACCAGGTGGCCGATCCGCAGCACGCCTACCAGATCGTCTCCATGCTGGAAGGCGTGGTCCAGCGCGGCACGGGCTGGCGCGCCAAGGCCGTGGGCAAGCCGATCGCCGGTAAGACCGGCACCACCAATGAGAGCCAGGACACCTGGTTCATCGGCTTCACGCCGGACCTGGCGGTCGGCGTCTTCGTCGGCTTCGACAGCCCCCGGAGCCTCGGCCGCAAGGAGACCGGGTCGAGCGCCGCCGCGCCGGTATTCACCAGCTTCATGGCCCAGGCGCTCGAGGAAAAGCCGGCCGTTCCCTTCCGCGTCCCGCCCGGTATCCGCCTGGTGCGGATCAACATGGACACCGGCCAGCTGGCCAAGCCCGGCGATCGGAACGTGATCCGCGAGGCCTTCAAGGACGGCACCGTGCCGGACGGCAAGTCGAACATGATCGACGGCGGTTACGATCCCCGAGTCAACGACGGCTCGATGCCCGGCACGGACGGCCTGTACTAACCGGCGCCAAGGCCCCTTAGAGTCCGAATCAGAACGAAGCGCGTCATATCAATGAGTTGGCAAGCCCTCCTTGTCATCGCCGGGCTTGACCCGGTGATCCAGGTTTGGCGCCGGTTCCTGGATGCCCGGATCAAGTCCGGGCATGACGTCCGGTTGTGAATTCCCAGCTGTTCCAATGCCTTAGGTGAGGGTAAGGCGAGATTGCCCGGACAGCAGTGGTTCAAGCCCGGCCATGACAAGCTATCGCGTGATACAGCTAACACATTGATTTGCTATTGCTCTTTTTCGGTCAGGCTCTAAATACTGGTCTCGCTGTTCAATCGGCTGTGGCCGAAGGAGGGTTCCCGTGCGGGCCGAGATCGAAGCGGTGGTCGACGACATTCGCCAGTCGTTGGGCCTGCTGAGGAGGCATCTTTGACCCCGAGGCGGCGGACAAGCGGCTCGCCGAGCTGAACGCGCGCGCCGAGGACCCGGCGCTCTGGGACGACGCCGACGCGGCCCAGGCGGTGATGCGCGAGCGCAATGCGCTCGAGCAATCGCTGGGCGCCTACCGGGACCTCGAGCGCGAGCTGGACGACGGGCTGACGCTCTTGGAGCTGGGCGAGGCCGAGGACGACCGGGCCAGCGTCGAGGAGGCCGAGGGCCAGCTTGGCCGGCTGCAGAAGCGCGCCGGCAAGCTGCAGCTGCAGAGCCTGCTGTCGGGCGAGGCCGACGCCAACGACTGCTACCTCGAGGTCAATGCCGGGGCCGGCGGCACCGAGGCCCAGGACTGGGCCGAGATGCTGGCGCGCATGTACGTGAGATGGGCGGACGCGCACGACTACAAGGTCGAGTGGCTCGAGGAGAGCGCCGGCGAGGAGGCCGGCCTCAAGTCGGCCAGCGTGCAAATCAAGGGCGTGAACGCCTACGGCTGGCTGAAGAGCGAGTCGGGCGTGCATCGCCTGGTGCGCATCTCGCCCTTCGACTCCCAGGCCCGGCGCCACACCTCCTTTGCCAGCGTCTGGGTCTATCCGGTGATCGACGACACGATCGAGATCGAGGTCCAGGACAAGGACCTGAGGGTCGACACCTACCGCGCCTCGGGCGCCGGCGGCCAGCACGTCAACAAGACCGACAGCGCGGTCCGGATCACGCACCTGCCGACCGGCATCGTCGTGCAGTGCCAGAACGACCGCTCGCAGCACAAGAACCGGGCCCAGGCCCAGTCCATGCTGCGCGCGCGGCTCTACGAGCACGAGCTGCAGAAACGCGAGGCCGAGGCCCAGGCCGAGGCGGACAGCAAGACCGAGATCGGCTGGGGCCGGCAGATCCGCTCCTACGTCCTGCAGCCTTACCAGATGGTCAAGGACCTCAGGACCGGCGCCGAGAAGGGCAACGCCCAGGGCGTCCTCGACGGCGACATCGACGCCTTCCTCGAAGCCTCGCTCGCCGCCAAGCTGGGCGGCGGCACGGACGGCGCGGGAGAGGGGGAGCCGGCGGGGTAGGGGGGAGGAGGCCGATGAGCAGCCTTGGCGGACAGGCGGGATCGGCGCTACGTTTCGACCTATAGCCGCCTTGACGAACAGGAGGCGCCCTTAAGGTGCGGCTGGGAACGATCGGACTCCTCATCCTGTCGAGCCTGCTCAACGCAGCGATCTGCGTTGGCTCATTCTTCGTTGCCCTGTTCGCGACGAATCCGGAGATGCAGGACGTTACGATGCGCGTAGGCTACTATGTGCTGAACCTGATCGTCGTGGTGGCCTTTGCATGCGTATTCGGGCCCTGGGTGCTCGCGCTCAGGACTCACCACAAGAGCGCGATGGTTGTCGCGGCGTTGCCCACGTTGCTTGCCTGCGTTGCCATATTGTCGTTTCTGTTATTGGACAGCTGGCTGCAACGAACATTTTCCG
>CAMYMY010000148.1 GCA_947259625.1 uncultured Kiloniellales bacterium
CCGACCTGGCTGTCCGGCTTCGAGCCGCCGATGCCGGGGCCGTGGCCGGCGCGCGGGTCGACGATCACGAAGGGCCGCTTGTCCGGGTCGATCGTGGTGCCCGGCTCGGGCAGGATGCGGACCAGCGCGTAGTTGACCGGGCGCTCCAGCTCGCGGCCGTCCATCACCATCTCGTAGTCGAAGGCGAGCACCGGCGGCTTGCCCTGCTCCCTGTGCTCGAGGGCGATGTTGCCGCGCTTGCGCAGCGTGTCCCAGAAGAGCACCGAGCGCTGGCAGGCGTCGGTCCAGTACTCCACGGCCTCGGCCATCGGCCCCGCCCCGGCCCACCAGGCGTTCCAGTCCTGCGGCCAGCCCGCGGTCTCGGGCTTGTTCGTCGCTTTGCGTGTCTTCTGCGCAGCTTGGGGGGAGCGTGCAGTCATCGTGACCCTCTCTTGCCTGCTGTTTCCGGGACCGCCCAAACCGAGTTCGGGCAGCTCCGTCACCCTCGGAAAACCCGGGGTTGAGATCTGCTTCGGGAGACATGGTCTGATGTCTCCCGATGAATACCTATGGTGGATGCTTTAGACGCGGTTTGCCATCGCCGTCATTGAGGCAAATCAGTCCGGGAAAAACAAGCGCCAAAATCGCCTCAATTTGCGAATCTTAACACTTTCGAGGCGGGCGTTAAACTGACCTAAACCGATGCCGGTACAGGATCGTGCCCCAGGACAAAAGGCATGATCATCGGCATCGATCTCGGCACGACCAACAGTCTGGCCGCCGTCTGGAAGGACGGCGAGGCCAGGATCGTTCCCAACGCGCTGGGCGAGGCGCTGACGCCCTCGGTCGTCGGCCTCGACGACACCGGCGAGGTCCTGGTCGGCATGGCCGCCCGCGAACGCCTGCTGACCCATCCCGAGCTCACCGCCGCGGCGTTCAAGCGCCAGATGGGCAGCGATCGGGAAATCCACCTCGGCAAGCGCAAGTTCCGCCCGGAGGAGTTGTCCTCCCTGGTGCTGCGCGCGCTCAAGGCCGACGCCGAAGCGTGGCTCGGCGAAGAGGTCGGCGAGGCGGTGGTCTCCGTGCCGGCCTACTTCAACGACGCCCAGCGCAAGGCGACCAAGATCGCCGGCCAGCTCGCCGGCCTCACCGTCGAGCGCCTGATCAACGAGCCGACCGCGGCCGCGCTTGCCTACGGCCTGCATCGACGGGACGTCGAGAGCAAGTTCCTGATCTTCGATCTGGGCGGCGGCACCTTCGACGTTTCGCTGCTCGAGCTGTTCGAGGGGATCATGGAAGTCCAGGCGAGCGGCGGCGACAACTTCCTGGGCGGCGAGGACTTCGTCGACGAAATGGTCGGCGCCTTCATGGAGCGGGTCGGGCGTGAGGCCGGGATTTGCGAGGAGGACCTCGAGGGCAAGGTGCTTCAGGCGCTGCGCGATCAGGCGGAACGCGCGAAGCGCGAGATCACGAAACACGAGGCCGGCACCCTGCACCTCACGTGGCAAGAACAGGCGCTGTCCTGGAACGTCGACGAGGCGGCTTTTGCAGAGCTCTGCGAGCCTCTGCTCGCGCGTCTCGCCGCGCCGATCGAGCGCGCCCTGCGGGACGCCCGCATCCCTGCCGGCGAGCTGGACGAGGTCGTGCTGGTCGGCGGTGCGACGCGCATGCCGATGGTCCGCAAGCTGGTCGCGCGCATGTTCGGCCGCCTGCCCGCCGTTCACCTGAGCCCGGACGAGGCGATCGCCCTGGGCACCGCGGTGCAGGCCGGGCTCAAAGTCCGGGACAGCGCCCTGGACGAGGTCGTGATGACCGACGTCTGCCCGTATACCCTCGGGACCGAGGTCGCCGAGGTGTTCGGCAAGGGCCACGTGCGCGACGGCTTCTTCATGCCGATCATCGAACGCAATACGACGATACCGGCAAGCCGGGTAGAGCGGGTCTCGACCGTCCAGAACTATCAGAGCGAGGTCGCGATCAAGATCTTCCAGGGCGAAAGCCGCCAGGTGCAGGACAACATCTTCCTCGGCGAGATCAAGCTCAGGGTGCCGCCGCGCCCGGCCGGCGAGGAGGCCATGGACATCCGCTTCACCTACGACATCAACGGACTGCTGGAGGTCGAGGCGACGGTGCTCAGTACCGAGCGGACTGAGCGCCTGGTGATCGAGCAGAACCCCGGGGTGCTCAGCCCCGAGGAGATTGAAAAGCGCCTCGAGGCCCTGGCCGAGCTCAAGATCCATCCGCGCGAGCAGACCGAGAACCGGACCGCGCTGGCCCGGGCCGAACGGCTCTACGAGGAGCGGCTGGGCGAGCTGCGCCACTTCCTCGGTGAACAGATCGCCCAGTTCGAAGCCGTCCTGGCGTATCAGGATCCGCGCGAAATCGAGGAGGCGCGCGACACGCTGACCGAGCTGCTCAACGAAATCGAGGGGCTGCCCTATCTCTAGGGGCCTTTGGTATTAGGGCGTGGCGCGACGTAGATGAACATTTGGCGAGAGCTCGGGATCGAAGCGACACGGGACATCCGCGAGATCCGCCGTGCCTATGCAGTGCGCCTGAAGGAGGCCCATCCGGAGGACGACCCCGAGGGTTTCGAGCGGCTGCGGACGGCCTATGAACAGGCGCTGGCCGCGGCCCGCGGCGCCGACGGCCTCCCCGGCTTCGCCGGCCGGCGCGCGGCGGCGGCCGAAGTCGAGACCGTCGAAACGGCGCCCGGGCCCGCGGCCGATCCCGGGTCGGCGGCCGATCCCGGGTCCGTGGCGGTCGAGGCTCTGCTCGCCGGTGTCGCCGAGGGTTTGTCGCGGGGGGACGACGAGACCGCCGTTTCCGGCCTGGGCGAGGCCCTGCAAGACCCCCGGCTGACCAATCTCGAGCTGCGCGCCCGTTTCGAGCGGCGGCTGCTCGAGGAGGTCGCCCGGTTGGACTGGACCCCCGAGCCCGTCGCCGCCGCGGCGATCGAAGCGTTCTACTGGAACGAGGGGGTCGGCCATCTGCCCCCGGGACACCAGGAGATCGCGCGCGGCCTGCTCGGCATCCGCGGCGCAAAGGACCGCCTGGAAACACTGCGCCAGGAGGGCCGGGGCTGGCTCTGGAAATTCTTGATCGACCAGGACCCCCTCGCCGCCGCCTTGCTGACCGGCCGGTTCCGTCCGCGCCTGTTCTGGTGGCTCGCCCTGGACCGGGGCATTTTCAATGCCGTCGCGCGCCTGCTCAGGGAACTTCGGATCTTCTACCCATCGCTGCTCGAGCGGAACCTCGATCCCATGACCGTGGACTGGTGGCGGCACAGCGTCGAGCGGCCGAAGGGACGGCTGGCAACCGCGGCCCACTACCTTATGAGCGCGTACTGGTTCTACGCCGGGGTCATCCTCGCGGCCGGTTACGGCCTGGATGTCGCGTGGCCGGATTGGCTGCTGGCCGCACTCATCATGGTCGGGATGCTGGACCTGTTCATCGATGCGATGCCGCTTGTCGGGACCGGCGTCTATCTGCTCCTGGCCACGGGTCCGCGGGCGCTCACCACGCTGGGCGTGGCCGGCGCCCTCGGGTGCGGTTGGCTGGCGGTGCGGCTGGAGAGGCCTTGGGACGGCCTTGCGGTAGGGCTGACCTTCTTCTTTCTCATGGCCCTGAGCGGCACGCGGGACTTCATGGCCTTCCTCTATGGCGCGTTCGGACTGTGGCTCGTGCTGGGCGTCCTGTTCCGTCTCCTTGGCCTGTTGGAACTCGATCTGGAGCTGCTGTTCCTGGGCACACAGGCCGCCACCTTCGCGGGGCTCAAGGTCCGGCGCCTGATCGAACGTCTGCGCGCGGCCTGAGCGCCTTTGTCAGACACGGCCTTAGCGGAAAATTCAGGCTTTGCGCAGAGTGTGCCGCTACAGCGAATAGCACAAACGGTATAGCTCCGGGATCCCCAACCTCGCGGCGCTGAGGGCCGTCCTCCGAAGGTCGTCAAGGACCCGCTCGCACCATGGAAAAGTCGCTCGTTCTGCTGTTGCCCGTCGTCGCCATCGTCGCGATCGGCTATCTGGCGGTTAGGGTCAACTACCTCGGCCAGGCCGCGATAGATGGCCTGACGCGCTTCGTTATCGCCGTCGCGGTTCCCGCCTTTCTGTTCCGGACCCTGGTGCGGGCCAACCTGCCCGCCGATTTCGGCAAGATCTCGGGGCTCCTGGTCAGCTATTACCTCGGCGCGATCGTGGTCTATCTGTTGGGCGTGGCGATCGCGCGCTACGCCTTCCGGGGCGGCGCGGCCGAGCAGAACGCCCTGGCGGCGGGCGCCTCGCATGCCAACGTGGTGCTGCTGGGCCTGCCGGCCGTCGTTCTGGTTCTCGGCATCAAGCAGGCCGTGCCGCTCGCGCTCGTGATCGGGATTCACGGCCCGGTCATGGTCCTGCTGGCCACCCTCGTGCAGCACGTCCGGCGCCGCCGGGCCGGAGGCCTGCCGGGGGCCCTCAAGGACATCCTGCTGGACCAGGTGAAGAACCCGATCCTGCTGGCCTTTGTCGCCGGCCTCGTCTACGCCCGCCTGGAGCTGCCCCTGGCGGGCCCGGCTGACATCGTCCTTCGTTTCCTGGGCTCGGCCGCCGTGCCTTGCGGGCTGTTTGCGCTTGGCGGGGCGCTGGCCCACCACCGGATCGGTGGAGACCTCCAGCAGGCCGCGGCCGCCTCGGCCCTCAAGCTGGTCGCCCATCCCCTGATCGCATGGATCCTGGCGAAGCCGGTCTTCGGCCTTTCGGGGGCCTGGACCTGGGTCGTCGTGCTGCTCGCGGCGATGCCTTTCGAAACCGACGCCAACGGCAGGTCCAGGCGCGCGGGCGCCGGCGCCGAGGCCGCCGGCACGACCGTGGCCCTATCGACCGTCGCGGCCGCACTCACCGTCTGGGCGCTGATCTACATCATCGTCGCCGGCTGACGCTCCGGACGGCGGCTAATACGCGAACTCTTGGAAGACCGGATCGACGCTGCCGTTCCAGCGGCCGTGGAAGGCCTGCAGCTTCTGCTCGGCCGGGGTCAGTCCGCTCGCCACCGCCTCCTTGAGCTCGTTCAGGTAGTGGACCTCGTCCAGGCCGTCCCAGTGCCGGCGCCGGCGCGCATCGAGTCCCGCCTCGGCAATTGCCAGCACGCGGCCGGCCAGTTCGCTGAGCGGCGCGCCGCGGAAGGGGGTGGCCAGCGCCCGGCGCGGTACCTCGGCGCGCAGCGCGGCATGTTCCTCCGGGGTCCAGTCCTTGACCAGGTCCCAAGCCGCGTCCAGCGCGCCCTGGTCGTAGAGCAGCCCGACCCACAGGGCCGGCAGTGCGCAGAGCGACCGCCACGGACCGCCGTCGGCGCCGCGCATCTCGAGAAAGCGCTTGAGGCGCACTTCGGGAAAGATGGTCGAGATGTGGTCGACCCAGTCGCTCGTAGTCGGAATCTCCCCGGGCCGGGCCGGCAGCCGGCCCTCTAGGAAATCGCGGAAGGACTGTCCGCTGGCGTCGAGGTAGGTGCCGTCCCGGTAGACGAAGTACATGGGCACGTCGAGCGCGTAGTCGACGTAGCGCTCGAAGCCCATGCCCTCCCCGAACACGAAAGGCAGGGTGCCGCAGCGATCGGGGTCGGTGTCGGTCCAGAGGTGGCTGCGGTAGCTCAGGAAGCCGTTCGGCTCGCCGTCGCTGAAGGGCGAGTTGGCGAAGAGCGCGACAGCGACCGGCTGCAGGGCGAGGCCGACGCGGAACTTCCTGACCATGTCGGCCTCGGAGGCGAAGTCCAGGTTCACCTGAACCGTGCTGCTGCGCAGCATCATGTCGAGACCGAGATTGCCCTTCTTGGGCATGTAGGCGCCCATGATCTCGTAGCGGCCCTTGGGCATCCAGGGGATCTCGTCGCGCGGCCACTTGGGCTGGAAGCCCATGCCGAGCATGCCGATGCCGAGCGGCTCGGCGATCCGCTTGACTTGGTCCAGATGGGTGTGCACCTCGTCGCAGGTCTGGTGGATCGACTCGAGCGGCGCGCCGGACAGCTCGAGCTGGCCGCCCGGCTCCAGCGTGATGTTGCAGTCGGCCTTGTTGAGCGCGATGACCTTGCCGTTTTCGGTGATGGGGTGCCAGTCGAAGTTGCGCTCCAGGCCCTTGAGCAGCGCCTCGATGCCGCGCGGGCCCTCGTAGGGCAGCGGCCGCAGGTCCTCGAAGGTGAAGCCGAACTTCTCGTGCTCGGTACCGATGCGCCAGGCCTCGGCCGGCTTGTTGCCGGCCTCGAGATAGGCGACCAGCTGCCGCTTCTCGGTGATCGGCTCACCCGCGGATTGGGGCGGAGCGGACATGGCGGTCTCCCTGTCTGGGCCTCTCAAGCGGGTTTCGAGCGGCGGGAGCCTAGGAGTCGTCCGGTCCCCGCATCGGCCGTTGCCGACCGTCGCCCAGAGCCGCCTGCCAGCAGGCGAGAGCAGCCAGGGCCGCCGTGTCGGCGCGGAGCACCCTGGGCCCCAGACCGATCGGCGTAACAAAGGGCAGTTTCCGAAGCGCGTCAAGCTCCGCGGGCGCATAGCCGCCCTCCGGCCCGGTCATGACGGCGGCGGGCCGGGGCTCCGGCGCCCCGGCCGCTTGCTCCGACAGGACCTCCGCGATCGGCCGGGCCTCGCCCGACTCGGCGCAGAGCAGCACCCGCCGTTCGGCCGGCCAGTCGGCCAGCAGGTCGAAAAGCCGTTTCGGCGCCATGACCTCGGGCACGGAAAGACGTTCGCATTGCTCGGCGGCCTCGCGGGCATTGGCCGCCAGGCGCTCGGTGTTGACCCGGCTGACGGCGGTGTACTGCGTCATGACCGGCTGGAGCCGCGCGACCCCCAATTCCGTCGCCTTCTCGACCAGGAAGTCGAGGCGCGCCCGCTTGATCGGCGCGAAGACCAGCCACAGGTCGGGGGCCGCGTCCTGCGCGCGCAGCCGGCGCTCGACGACGAGCGACGCCCAGCCCTTGCCCAGGCCGTCGAGCCGGGCGAGCCACTCGCCGTCGCGACCGTTGAACAGTGCCAGCTCCGCGCCGCGCGAGAGCCTGAGCACGCTGCGCAGGAAGTGAGCGCGGGCGTGGTCCAGACCCAGGGTCCGCCCCTCGCCCAGATCCTCGTCCAGGAACAGTCGCGTCTCGATTCGCGCCGCCATACTCGAGCCATCCACCGCGCCGCTTTCCGAGACTCGAAAAGCGCTGGTATGATTAGGCCATGACAAGCGCCCCCGAGACAACGGCCAGTGATGGGGCCAGCGACATCCGAAGCGAGCACTTGAGCTACCGCCTCGCCCCGGCGCCGGCCAAGCCCTACCTGAAGCTGGCGCGCATCGACCGGCCGATCGGGACTTGGCTGCTGCTGTTTCCCTGCTGGTGGGGGCTCTCGCTGGCGCTTGCGGCCTGGGGCGAATGGCCGGATTGGCGCCTGCTGGCGCTCTTCGCCGTCGGGTCCCTGATCATGCGCGGCGCGGGGTGCACCTATAACGACATGGTCGACCGCGATTTCGACGGGCGCGTCGCGCGCACCGCGGGCCGGCCGATCCCCAGCGGCCAGATCAGCATGACGCGGGCCGCCGTCTTCCTGGCCCTGCAGCTCCTGGCCGGTCTCGCGGTCCTGCTGCAGTTCAACGGCTTCGCCGTCGCCCTGGGCGTCGCGTCCCTGGCGCTGGTCTTCACCTATCCCTTCATGAAGCGCATCACCTATTGGCCGCAGGCCTGGCTCGGCCTGACCTTCAACTGGGGCGCGCTGCTCGGCTGGGCGGCGGTGACCGGCGCGCTGGCCTGGCCGCCGGTGCTGCTCTACCTGGCCGGACTCGCCTGGACCCTCGGCTACGACACGATCTACGCCCACCAGGACAAGGAGGACGACGCGCTGATCGGCGTCAAGTCCACGGCGCTCAAGCTGGGCGGCAAGACCAGGCCCTGGCTGGGCGGCTTCTACGGCGCCGCCCTGCTGCTGATGCTCGCCGCGGGCACCGCCGCCGGCCTCGGCTGGCCCTTCCTGGTCGGCGTCCTTGGCGTCGCCCTGCAGTTCGCCTGGCAGGTCGCGACGCTGGACATCGACGACCCGGCCAACTGCCTCAC
>CAMYMY010000149.1 GCA_947259625.1 uncultured Kiloniellales bacterium
CGAAGCGGACGGTGAGTTCACCGGACAACACGCTGTTCACCAGTGTGATCAGGTCACCGATGATGACGCATGCGGCCACGAACAGGGTCAGGTAGGTCAACCATTTGCGCACGGCGGACGTGCGTTGCGCCGGATCCCGGGCTGCGCGCCGGGCAATGCGGTTAGCGCGCCACTGGCCAGTTTGGCCGGCGCGTTGGACAATTGCGGGTTATAGGCGAGGCGTTCGAAGCGCAAGCCGGCCGCGTGCACCGCGCGCTTGAAGCGCTCGACCGTCATGCGGTTGAGCCCGCCGCGGATGTCCTCGTAGCGAGTCGCCGCATCCGTCGGTCGAAACGTCATGCGCCGTGCCGCCAACACGACACGCTCGGGGAAGACCAGGTGCACCCACGGAAAACGCGTAAAACCGTATTGATGCGGCCCGTAGGGACTGAGCCACAACGGCCCGAAAACACTGAGAATCTCGCCGCCGGGTGCGAGCAGATCGCGCATTTTCGGCAGAAAGCGCTCTGGCTCGGGAATGTGCTCGAACGCTTCTACCGAGACAATCCGGTCGAAAAGGCGATCTGGTTCGTAGTCGAGCAGGCTTTTGTGTACGAACGTCGCGCGGTCGGCCGCGCCGGCTTGCTGAGCTTTTTCGCGAGCCCGCGTGATGCGTTTGCCGTCGATGTCCACACCGACCACCTCCGCCCCGGCCAGCGCCATTGAGATGGCAAGGTCGCCCGCCCCGCATCCCGCGTCGAGCACGCGCAGACCCTCGATATTCAGACCGTCGCCGAAGCGCGCCATGAGCTTATTGAGGTTGCGGCTATCAACCTCGGCCACCGGCCGTTCGGCATCTATCTCTGTCTCTGTTTTGCGCGAGCGCGAATTGCAGAACCGCAACAGCAGTCGTAGCAAGACGCGGTCGAACGCATTGAGTAGAATCGGCGGCACCGGGGTCGGGCGCAAGTCGGAAGTTGCAGTGGCTTTGATGGTTCTCTCTTCCATAGTTTCCGGGCTCATCGGCTACATAGTCGTCAACATTTTGCCCCTCTGTACAGCAAAATTCTCGCTGGGCCAAAAAAAGCTTGACCCTCATTTCATGCCCATTGTAGCGTCTGCGACAGCTCTGACAGCTTCTGGTTTGGCACCGCGAGTCGAAGTGCGTTTCGATATAGCCGCGAGTGACCAAAAGAATGCCGACCGAAGTCCAGACTTGATGTGCAAATCGCTTCTCCGAAGTGCGGGGAGGCGTTTTTTTTGGCCCGCGGTGAGGAAAACGATGCTCTCGGCCGTTGTGGTGACACAGAACGAGGAGCGCAATATCGAGCGCTGCCTGCGAAGCGTTCGGTTCGCGGACGAAATCATCGTCGTCGATGCATTCAGTGACGACCGTACGCCTGAACTGGCCCGAGCGCTCGGGGCGCGCGTGCTCTCGCGCAAATGGGAGGGCTTTGCGTCGCAAAAACAGTTCGCGATCGACCAGGCCGCCGGCGACTGGGTGTTGCTGATCGATGCGGACGAGGAGGTCACGGCCGAGCTCGAAGCGGAAATCAAGCGTGTGACCACCGAAGGTGACGCCGATTCGAGCGGGTACCGCATCGCGAGGCGAAACTTCTTTCTGGGCAAGCGCATCCAACACGGGCCGTGGTCCCGTGACTATCAGCTGCGCTTGTTCAAGCGGAACGAAGGAACAATTGCACGGAGGCCCGTGCACGAGGGGGTTCAACTAACCAAGGGAATTGAGCAGACCCTTGTGAGCCCCCTCAACCATTTTACCCACCAGTCTCTCGTCGACACCGTCAAGCGTATGAATCGCTACACGTCCCTGGAGGCAGTCGAGCGCGTTGGCAGACGCCCGGTTGGGCTGGTCGATACGTTCCTCGCGCCCGCCGGGGTGTTTCTCAACTACTTCGTGGTCAAAGGTGGCTGGCGCGATGGCGCCCACGGTTTCTTGCTCGCCGCCACGACGGCAATGTACCGCTCCGTCCTCTACATCAAGATCTATCTCATGCAGCGCGACAACGGTGCGCCGGCTACGGTTTGACATGACCGCGACGGCGGCTTAGGATACCAGTCATGACTCTGCGAATCGCCTCGACCGTTGCCCTACTTGCGGCCTGCGCCGCGTTCGTGTCGTGCGGTGGCAAAAGCGACCGCAACGACCCGGCAACCACCGGGGGATCGATCGTTATCGGGCTGTTGAGCGAACCCGCGTCGCTCAATCCGATCGTGGCGACGTCATCGCGTGAGCGCCACGTTATCGATCTGCTTTTCTTGAAACTGATGAAAGAAGAGGCGGACTTCGTCAGCTTCACTCCTTCGCTCGCGGACAGCTGGTCGTTCAGTGAAGATGGCCGGGCGGTGACATTCACGCTACGCAGCGACGTGATGTGGCACGACGGCGTGCCCGTGACCGCGCACGACGTGTCGTTCACCTTTGCGCTGCAAACCGACCCGGATGCCGCGTGGTCAGGGCGTCATTTCAAGGACCGTATTGACCGCGTCGAAGTTCTCGATGAACACCGGGTGGTTTTCCACTTTCAGAGTCGTTATCCACACCAACTGATGGACGCGAACGACGGGCCGATTCTACCCAAACACCTGCTTGAAGATCTGGCACCCGGCGATGTTCGAACCTCGGCGTTCGGCCGCGCACCGGTCGGCAACGGGCCGTACCGGCTCGCCGAGTGGAGTTCCGCTCGATACATCCGGCTCGTTCGCAACGAGGCCTTCTACGATACGGAATTGCCCCGCCTCGACGAGGTTGTGTTTCGTTTCATCCCGGACGAGACCGCGATGATGACGGCTTTGAAGGCGGGTGACATAGGCTGCGTCGGTTTCCTGTCGCCGCAGGCGACAAACGACGCTGAGTTTAGCGACGGCACCCTGCGGGCGTACCAGTACAGCGGGCGACAGATGAGCTTTATCGCGTGGAACACGTCGCGCGCACCGTTCGACGATCGCGAACTTCGCCGCGCACTGGCGCACGGCATTGATGCGAACGCAGTGATTCGCGTGGCGTGGAACGGTCTCGCCAGGCCTTCGAACAGTCCGATGCACCCGGTCTTGTGGCCCCATGACCCCAGTATTGAGCCGATTGCCTTCGACCCGGCGGGGGCGCGCGCGGCGCTCGCTCGGTTGGGATGGAGTGACAGCAACGGGGACGGTATTGTCGATCGCGACGGTGATGCGTTGTCGTTCGAGATGTTGACCAACCAGGGGGCGCAGCAACGCATCGATGCGATCACGATCGTGCAGGCTCAGCTGCGAGAGATCGGCGTAGACGTCAAACTGCGCGTACTCGAAATGGGCGCGTTCATGCAGTCGGTGATTCGCGAAGGTGACTTTGACGCATGCTTGTTCGCATACAATGTCGCGACGCGCGCGGACCTGAAGAATTATTGGAGCACAGGGGCGACGTTCAACCTGTCGCGCTACAGCGCCGTCGAGGTGGACGCGCTGATTGACAAAGCGCGCGCGGCGCCGGGCATGGACGAAGCACGGCCGTTGTGGTTCGAGGCGCAGCGCCGTATCTACGAAGACCAACCCCACTACTTCCTCGCGCTTCCGTATGAATTGATGGGCGTTAGTGCGAGCTACTGCAACGTCGCCCCGAACACGCAAGGCCCGTTCGTGAACTTGCCGGAGTGGTATATCGGCGAGAACTGCCGCTAGCCGGCCGGCTCGCGGGCGTGAAAACACCCCTCACGCGCGTACAACTCGACTTCTTCTCCACGAACACCGTCATCGATAATACAAAGCGTTCGCGCGCCCGAGTTGGTTATTGCAAGGCCAAGCCGAAACGGTCGACCGGACGGATTGACGCGTACCACGGTGTGCGCGACAAGCGTCGCGCGCGGCTCGTCCGCGCGCCGCGCCAGCGCGCCGTTACACTCGGGGCAGACGTCGTGCTCGACGAGGAAGGCGTGCGCGAGTTCGCAAACGTATGTGTTCAGCATTGTCATAACTTCGAGTAATAAGCTCGGCCTTAGTTGCGTTGGGCTTGTCTCCGGCTTCTGCACTCTCGCTTAGGTCGGCTCGCTTCCGTTCGAAGCGGATCCTCTCTCGTCCGTGACAAGTCGCCGTCAACAACCCAACGCAGCTAAGGCCGAGCCGATCACCCCGACCCACTAGCCTGCCTCGTAAACAAACACGTAGCTCTCGCGCGAAACGCCGCCGACGCTTTGCACTGCTGCGACCGCTGCGTTCGGCTGTTGGCGCGCGCCGGCCGCGTGCGTCAGCTGTGCGAAGACCTCCGCGGTACCCGAAAGTGCGGTCGCGCCGATCGGGTGGCCGCGTGCTTTCATGCCACCCGACGAGTTGACGGCGACATCGCCGCCGATGTCGAGGCGCCTGTCTGTGAGCGCATGCCAGGCCATGCCTGGCTCGAAGAACCCCATGTCTTCGAGGTTGATGAGTTCGAAGGAAGTGAACGCGTCGTGGATCTCGACCACGTTGACACCGGCGGGTTCGCACTTCGCCATCGCAAATGCCGTGTGCGCGGCGTCCGCGGTCGCTCTAAACCGTGTTGGATCGACCCGATCCTGAAAAAGCGGCGTATCGAGCCCGCGCCCCCATCCCGTCAACGTCACTGCGCCATCATCGCGGCTGAACAACGCGGCGGCCGCGCCATCCGACACCGGCGCGCAGTGAAAACGTTTGAGCGGGTCGGCGACCAGCGGGCTGTTCTCGATTTGTTCGACCGTGATTGGGGTTCGAAAATGGGCATTCGGGTTGAGCGACCCGTTGTGATGGTTTTTGATCGCGACCGCGTCCAGCGCGGACTCCGGTACGTTGTGTCGTTCGAGGTATGCGCGCGTGACCAGTCCGCCGAGTGCGGGGAGCGTCGCGCCGTAGAGTGAATCGTGTGCATTTTCGCGTCCACCGAGAATGCCCGCGGCGACCGCCGGGTCGAGGTGGGTCATCTTTTCGACCCCTAGGACAAGCACCCGCATCCGCACGGGAGCAGTTCGATCACTTTGTCGGAGAACTCCGGAATGTGTCAACACCACAAGTCCCGTGGCGCGCGGTTCCGGTAGCAGCGGCACCTGGGCCGGGACGCTTTAGTGTCCGTCCGGAAAGAAGTTGATTCGTTGGAATCGTTTGTGATTCTGTAGTGGCCGCCGATTCGTTTTTCAGGAGGTGGCCGATGTGGACGCGCGAGAACCGTGGTCTCTACGAGCGCAAGGGACTTCGTTATCCGAGCGATTTGACGGATGCGGAATGGGCGTTGATCGAACCGCTGGTGCCGCCGGCCAAGCGCGGCGGGCGGCCGCGTGAGGTGGACTTGCGCGAGGTGATGAGTGGGGTTCTCTATGTCCTGGAGACCGGTTGCCAGTGGCGCGCGCTGCCCAAAGACCTGCCGCCCAAGTCGACGGTGCACGACTATCTCATGCTGTGGGACTGGGACGGCACGCTGGAGAGGGTTCACCACACCCTCTACCTGATGACCCGGGATCTGGAGGGTCGTGCGGCGAGCCCGAGCGCAGGCGTGATCGACAGCCAGAGCGTGAAAGGCGCGGAAAAAGGGGGGCGCGCATCGACCCGCCGGGCTATGACGCGGGCAAGAAGATCAAGGGCAAGAAGCGCCATCTCCTCGTCGACACCCTCGGCCTGATGCTTTCCGCGGTGGTCCATCCGGCCAGCCTGCAGGATCGCGACGGCGCCGTGCTGGTTCTCGACGAGCATACCCGCCGGCTGTTTCCCTTTCTGGAAAAGATCTTCGCCGACAGCGCCTATGGCGGCCCGAAGCTGCGCCGGGCCATCGCCGGCGCTCCCTGGAAAATCGAGGTGGTGAAGCGTCCGGCGGACCAAAAGGGCTTCGAGGTCCTGCCCAAGCGCTGGGTCGTCGAACGCACCATCGCTTGGATCAACCGCTGCCGGCGCCTCGCCAAGGACTACGAAAACCTCAACCGAACCGCTCTCGCCTTCATCCGCCTCGCCAGCATCAGGCTGATGCTGCGAAGGCTCACGCGCTATTGTGTTCCCTCATAAACTTCTCGGACAGACTCTAAGGGGAAGCGGCCCGGCGCGGACGACCTTATGCCGCCGCGCCGAAGAAGCGAGGGGGGATTCGCTGCACGCCGCTGTCGGCGGGTCCCCGGCCTTGCCGTTGCGGTCCGCGAAGGGGGAGACTCGCTCATGTACGGACATCGCACAGCCTCATCCCTGACGCTCGCCTTGCTCACGGCGACCTTCCTGACCCCGCCGGAGCTGGCCCGCGCCGCGCCCGGCGACAGGCGGGGAGGCGAGTTCCAGGTCAATACCTTCAACTACGGCAGGCAAGTCCAATCCTCCGTGGCCATGGACGCCGACGGCGACTTTGTCGTGGTGTGGACCGATTATGGCGGTCAGGAAGGATATTTGGGCTATTACGGCATCTTCGCCCAGCGCTACAACGCCGCGGGCGTGGCCCAGGGGTCCGAGTTTCACGTCAATACCTCCACCATTTGGGACCAATGGTTCCCAGCCGTCGCCATGGACGCCGACGGCGACTTCGTCGTGGCTTGGACCGATTCTTATGGTTTCGCCGACGTCCGCGCCCAGCGCTTCGACGCCGCAGGCGTGCCCCACGGGCCCGAGTTTCAGGTCAATACCTTCCGCGCAAGTTTTAGCGAGGCTCCGGCCGTGGCCATGGAAGCCGACGGCGACTTCGTGGTGGCGTGGACCGATGAAGGCCAGGACGGCATAAATTCTCTTGGTATCTTCGCCCGGCGTTTCGATGCTGCGGGCGTGGCCCAGGGTCCGGAGTTTCTGGTCAACAGCTTCACCATAGGAGATCAGCGGTGGCCGGCCATCGCCATGGATGCCGACGGCGACTTCGTGGTGGCGTGGAGCGATCGTGGCGGCCAGGATGGCTACGAATACGGCATTTTCGCCCAGCGCTTCGATGCCGCGGGCGTGGCCCAGGGGCCGGAGTTCCAGGTCAACACCTTCACCTTGGGCTGGCAAACACGTCCGTCGGTCGCCATGGATGCCGACGGTGACTTCGTCGTGGCGTGGACCAGCTATCCCAACCAGGACGGCAGCTCTAGGGGTGTCTTCGCCCAGCGCTACGACGCTGCGGGCGTCGCTCAGGGGTCCGAGTTCCAGGTCAATACATTTACCACCGGCTGGCAAGAACGTCCGTCCGTCGCCATGGACGCCGACGGCGACTTCATCGTCGCATGGCACAGCAACGGACAGGACGACCCTAGTAATGTTTACGACTTTGGCGTCTACGCCCAGCGCTACGACCGCGCGGGAGTGGCCCTGGGGTCCGAGTTCCAGGTCCCCAGCGTCACTGACTGGAATCAAACATCCCCGGCCGTGGCCCTGGACGCCGACGGCGACTTCGTCGTGGCATGGCAGAGTTTTTCGCCGGACATCACAAGTTTTGAGGTCGTCGCCCAGCGATACCAAGGCACCGGGCCGGTTGCAGGCGACTTCACCGTGGACGGCCGGGCGGACATCCTGTGGCGCAACGCCGATACCGGCAAGGCGATCCTCTGGCAGATGAACGGGTTCGCCAAGGAGGCTGCGGGTTCGATCGGCGTGCCGGGCACCGTCTGGCAGGTCGTGGGCGTTGGCGACTTCAACGCCGACACCAAGACCGACCTCCTGTGGCGCAACACGGATACCGGGGCTGCGGCGATCTGGCAGATGGATGGGTCCACGAGGAGTGCCTCGGCCGGGATCGGCGCGCCGCCGCTGGTCTGGCGGATCGTCGGCACCGGCGACTTCGACGGCGACGACCATGCCGACATCCTGTGGCGCAACAGCGACACCGGGGCCGCGGTGATTTGGCGGATGGACGGCTTCTCCAGAACCGCTTCGGGCCGGATCGGGACGCCGCCACTGGCCTGGAAGGTGGCCGGGGTGGACGACTTCGACGCCGATGCCAAGTCCGACATCCTGTGGCGCAACACCGACACCGGGGCCACGGCGATCTGGAAGATGGACGGCTTTGCCATGGACGGCTCGGCCTCGATCGGCACGCCGCCTCTGGTCTGGGACCTGGAAGGCGCCGGCGATTCCGACGGCGACCGCAAGGCCGACATCCTGTGGCGACGGCGACCGCAAGGCCGACATCCTGTGGCGCAACTCGAGCACCGAATACAGCGTCGTCTGGAAGATGGACGGCTTCGTCCGGGAGGCCGAGGGCGGGATTGGCAACGTGCCCGTCGTCTGGGAGGTGCAGTAGCGCCGGGGCGCGACGGCCGCGCGCCGGCTATCGGTGCAGCGTGCCGTCCGGGTGGAAGGCGTTGAACACGAAGGCGAACGTGACGTCGTAGGCGACGTCCTCGAGGCCGCCGGCCGACTTTCTCTGCGCCACGACGTTGCCGACCTCCCGGCCCTCGGCGATCACCCGGGCGTCGAGCGCCGAGGCCTGCCCCGGCGCCCAAGTGAGGATCAGCTCCCCGGCTTCGATCCGGCCCTTCGTCCGGAGGCTGTCGAGGGTCCAGGCCTCATCGCCGATCTTGATCACGCGCGCCAACGCCGGAAGGTCGTCGGGCAGCGCGCCCACTGGGAAGTAAGGCCGCGTGCGGCTGTCGTAGCCCGTATAGGGGTTCATGCCGTAGGCGCGCATCCCGGGGTTGTTCGGGACCAGGACCTTGCCCTGGGGGTGGCGCGCGGCGAAGCGCTCCCAGGACTCGAGGCGCGCCGGGATGATCCTCAACAGCGTCCCCGTGCGCGCGCCGACGATGGCCTCGCCCATGAACTGCTGCCACCAGCTCTCGGTCGCCCGGTCGTACATGACCAGGTCGGAGTTGCGCAGCTTGCCGGTGGTGCCGAACTCGGTGGCCAGCCCGTCCACCCGACGGTCGAAGACGATGGCCGAGTTGCACAAGGGGCAGTAGGTCACGGCCACCGGCACGCCGCCGACCACGTCGTTGACGATCTCGTGCCAAGTTAGGATGCGGAGCGGATAGGCCCGGGCGTCGCCCTCGATGGTGAGGCCGATGACGGGCTCGGTGGGCGCGAGATCGGTCGCCTGCGACACCGCCACGAAGGCCGGGTCGTCGATCGAGGGAATCCCATCCTTGGGCGGCCCGCCGCTCATGATGTCGTCGAGGTCCACGGAATGCTTCGAGAAGTCGGTGTCGGGCCAGGCATGGCGCCAGGCTTCGGGACCGGCCAGGGCGGCCGCTGCCGGGGTGAGCAACAAAGTCAGGCAGGCAACGAAGACCGCCCCGACCGGAACTGGGACACGGGGGGATGGTGAAGAGCTGTTCATGGCCAGAGCATTGCCCAGGGCGGTCCCGAAGGCCAGTCACAAGCGCTTGAGGATGCCGTGTGCCGCCGATTGCGGTCGCGTATTACTTCCGGTCGGCTTCGGCGGTTGGCGCGGCGGAGGCCAGACCTGCGGAGACGTCCAGGGCCTCGTCGGCGGCCGGCCGCGGGCTGTGCTGGAGCAGCCAGGCGAGCCCGCCGGCCGCGCCGAAGGCGAGCTGAAGCAGGCCGAAGAATATCGAGACCAGGGCGGCGTCGCCGGTCGCCACGCCGAGCAAGCCGAGTCCCACTACCATGCCGCCCTCGCGGACCCCCCAGCCGGCGATCGAAACCGGCAGCGAGGCGGCCAGCAGGACCGCCGGCAGCACCGCCAGGGTCTCGAGCAGCGGGCACGGGATGCCAATGGCCAGTGCCGTGAACCAGACGGCCAGGCAGAGGAACAGATGGCCCAGCACCGACGCGCCGATCAGCTGGGCCAGGAGCGCCTTGTCGCGCCACAGGATCTCGACCTCCGCGGCGATGGTCCCGAGGTGGCGGCGCGGCGCCGCGAAGGGCAGCCAGCGGGCCAGGCGCAGCAGCAGGGGGGCGCCGGCGATGACCACGATGCCGCCCAGGGCGACCGCCATGGCGCTCCACACCGGTACGCTCTCCGGGTGCCGCCAGACGAGGCCGAGCGCGCCGATCAGGGACAGCAGCAGCAGGCCGAGCAGGCCGAGCAATCGGTCGATTATGACCGAGCGCACCGCCGCGCCCAGGGGGCGGCCCCGCCGGCGCAGCAGCCACATGCGCATGCCGTCGCCGCCGACGGTCGAGGGCAGGACCTGGTTGAAGAACAGGCTGATCACCACGATGCCCGCCAACCGCCAGGGCGGGACGGCGCGGTCGATCGCGCCGAGGATCTTCTCCCTGCGCCAGGTGACCACGACGAGGCTCTGCAGACCGATCATGCCGGCGGCGGCGATAAGCGGCCAAAACGACAGCTCGGCCAGCCGCGCCGCCATCTCGGCCAACGCCACGTCGCGCAGCACGAAGTAGAGCAGCAGTCCGGTGACCGCGACCTTGGCGCCTACGACCAGAGGTGTCTTGGACATGAAACCGGGCCCGTTGTCTCGGCGTTCCGCAGCAATAGCGCGCCCGCTCTAATATCAGATTAATGCTGAATCTGCCCGTTCGGATTTCACCTCGGCCCGGTCGAGCCAGGGCGCCAGCGCTCCCAGCACGTCCTCCAGG
>CAMYMY010000150.1 GCA_947259625.1 uncultured Kiloniellales bacterium
CCCGTCGAGTCGAGCTCGCCGATGTTCAGCCCATAGACCATGAACAGCGCCATGCCGCCGAACGCGAAGGGAAGGGCGACCTTCATGAAGAGGTAACGGACCAGCGCGTCCTTGGTGCGCCAGCCGGCCCGGGCCAGATTGTTGGCGATCTTCTCGGCTTGACTGGACTTCATCAGCTCCAAGCGGTCGACGACCTGGCGCATGACGGTCATCGAAGTATCGCGTTCCTTGCGGCGTCGCGAGCCGGAAACGCCGGCGCGCAGCGCTTCGCGTTGCGTGGCCATCAGTTCGGCGCGCCGCGCGGCGGGATCCCGATACAGCAGGGCAGACCAGACGGCGAAGGCGCTGACGAAGGCGGTCAGTGCCGCCATCGCGACGATCAGGTCCTCGGGGCTCAACCCCGCCGGCAGGAAAGATTCGAGGTTCATATCTCGAATTTCACCATCTTGTACATGACAACGCCGCCGATCAGGAACATCAAGCCGCCGAGGCCGAGCATCACGTTGCCTCGCTCATCGGTGAACAGCTTCATCACGTAGGACCGGTTCACGAGGAAGATGAAGAAGCCGACCACGAAGGGCAGGGAGCCGATGATATAGGCGCTCGCCTTGGCCTCGGAAGACATGGCCTTGATCTTCAGTTTGAGTTGGCGGCGGCCACGAAGCACGTTCGACAGATTGGCCAGTGTTTCTGAGAGGTTGCCGCCGGTCTCGCTCTGAATGGCCAGGCTGACCGTGAAGAACTTGAAATCCTGAAGGTCCAGACGGCTGGAGGTGTCCCAGAGCGCATCTTCCAGCTTGGTTCCCATGCGAACCGCGTCGGTGACACGCCTGAGTTCCTGGCCGACCGGGTCCGGCACCTCGGCGCCGGCGGTCTTGATGGATTCGCCAATCGGCAGGCCGGATTTCAGGCCGCGCACCATGAGGTCGATCGCATCCGGAAAGTGCGAAATGAACTTGTTCTGCCGCCGCGTGGCCATCATGCCGACAACGAGGTGGGGCAGGGCGACTCCGGCGATGATGCCGATGAAGGGCGAGGCCACCGGCGGCACGAACTTGAGCATGAGACTAGCGGCCATGGCACCGAGCCCGACGATGACGCAGATGGCCAGATATCGGCCGAGCGGCCCTTCTATACCGGCGCGCTCGAGACGCTTGCGAAGCTGCTCGCGCTTGGGTAGGACATTCTTGATGATGCGGTCGATCACAGCGATGTCGCTGTCCGAGGTCGATCGTTTCGCGCTGATTCTTTGCTCTTCGTCGTTCTTTGCGTGGCGCCCGGTCGTCGCCAGCTCCAGACGGTTCTTGAACTGCTTTTCCTTGCCGCCGCTTCCAAAGGCGAGCAGGACCAACAGATAGACGCCGAAAACCGGCAATGCCAGCAGCAGCATCACACCGGGCGTAAGCGTGCCATCGGCGAGAAGAGCCTCGATATTCATCCCATGGCCTCCATCAGGCGCTTGTCGAGGCCGAAATAGGCCGCATTCGAGGCGAAGTGCGGCCTCAGCCCAGACGACTTGAAGTTGCCGCGGATCGTCCCGTCTTCGCCTTCGCCCTCGAACTGGAATGTGAAGAGATCCTGGGTCGTGATGATGTCGCCTTCCATGCCGACAACTTCAGAGATATGGGTGATGCGGCGCATGCCGTCACGCATGCGCGAGATCTGGACGATCATGTCGAGGGCGGCGGCGATCTGGGTGCGCACCGCCTTGCTCGGCAGGTTGATTCCCGCCAACCCAACCATGTTTTCCAACCTGGTCAGAGCCTCGCGGGGCCGGTTGGCGTGGATCGTGCCGAGCGAGCCGTCGTGGCCGGTGTTCATGGCCTGAAGCAAGTCGACCGCTTCCGAGCCGCGCACCTCGCCGAGGATGATCCGGTCGGGGCGCATACGCAGCGAGTTCTTGACCAGGTCGCGCATCGATATGTCGCCGACCCCTTCCAGGTTGGCCGGTCGGGTCTCGAGGCGCACCACGTGGGGCTGCTGCAGCTGCAGCTCGGCGGCGTCCTCGATCGTCACGATTCGCTCGCCCTGGTCGATCATCTGCGACATGGCGTTGAGCAGGGTCGTCTTGCCCGAACCGGTACCGCCCGAAATCAGGATGTTGAGGCGGCTGCGCGCCGCGATCTTCAACACCGTGCACATATCGGGCGAGATGTTGCTCTGCTTGGCCATCACGTCCAGCGTGATGCCTTTCTTGGCGAACTTACGTATCGAGATCGACGGACCGTCGATGGCCAGCGGCGGGATGATGATGTTGACGCGGCTGCCGTCCTTCAGGCGCGCGTCGCAAAGCGGCGTGGTTTCGTCGACCCGCCGCCCGACCTGGGAGACAATGCGCCGGCAGATGTTGAGGACATGCGGGTCGTCGCGGAAGCGGATGTCGGTCAGCTCCAGCTTGCCGCGCCGCTCGACGTAGACCTGATTGGCGCCGTTGACCATGATGTCGTTGACCGACTCGTCAGCCAACAAGGGCTCCAGGGGGCCGAGGCCCAACATGTCGTTGAGCAGAAGATCGACGACCGCGTCCTGTTCCGGGCCATTTAGGCGGAGCTGCTCTTCGGCGAGCAGCTCGGTGACGATTTCGCCGACCTGCTGGGACAGCTCCTCGCGCGGCAACTGGGAGGCGGCGGCCAGGTCGAGGCGCTCCATCACCAGCGGCTGGATGCGTTCCTTGGCGGTATCGACCGCGCTGGTGTTGGATACGGCGTTTCCCCCGCCACCCCGCGAGGCGGTATCGGATCTCTGGTGTTGGCCGGTCCCGGGCGCCGGCGCCAAGGGGCTCGATTTGACCAGCCAGTCGATCAGGTTCGAGACAAGGGTCCGGCGTTCCAGCAGATTGAAGTTGTCCGCCTCGTCGCCCAGGTCATCGGTGACGATCTGGCCGATCCGCAGCGCCAGTTCGGGCCGCGGCAGCATACCGACATTGTCCTTCTCGAAGGCTTCGAGGAGGAGGGGCCTCATACGATCGATATAGGGTCCGAGGTCCGAATTGCCCTTCTTGGGCTGGCCGGGGTCGCCCCCACGCCGCCCGCTCTTCCCGGACTCGGACCTGGCGGGCTCGATTGCCATTACTTGGCCTTGCTCCTCTTGCCCAGGCTAAGCCAGGGTTTCTTCGGACCGGCCGCCTTCACACCCCGGGCCTTGTTCTTTTTGCCCAGAATGTCGCTGGCCAATTTCTGCAGTGTTTTTGCCGCCTTGCTGCGGGCCGCGAAGTGAACCAGCGGCTTGCCGGTGTTGGCGGCTTCGTTGAACGCCTTGGATTCCTCAGGAATCAGCACATCCACCTTACGGCCCAGCGCCTTCTGGAAATCCGGCAGGCGCATGGCCTGTTGGTCGCCGCCGCCACGATTGGCAACAACCATGATCTTCGCCTTCGAGGTCGCTTCCTCGATATTGCCCAACAGCCGGATCGTGTCGCGCAGTCCCGACAGGCTGAGCTCAGTGACCAGCGCGACATGCGTAGCCGCCCGAAGCGTTTGATGCCGGACGCCGAACGCGGGCCGTGGCAGGTCGACCACGATGCACTCGTTGCTGCGGCCAAGCGAATCGAACAACACCGAGATCGCATCCGAGCTGAACGAGATCTCACCGGACAGATTTTCCTCGGTCGCCATCACCGAGAACTTGTCGGTTAGCTTCGCGGTGGCGCTGGAGATGAACAGACTGTCGATGCGCCCGGGATTCTCCAAGGCTTCGCGGAGGCCGCGGGTCGGCTCGAGGTCGAGCGAAAGGGCCACGGTGCCGAACTCGAGATCCAGATCGACCAGTGTCGTGCGCAGACCGTGCTCCTCGGCAAAAAGCCAGGCGAAATTGACGGCGATGGTGCTGGCGCCGACGCCGCCGCGCGCGCCGATCACGACGACCCGTTTGGCCTCCTCGGCGACCGCCGGCTCGTTTGCGCTGGGCGCCGGTTCCTCGGCGCGCTCCAAGGCTTGAGCCAGCGCTTTCTCGGAAACCGGCTTGACCAGATAGTCGGTGACGCCGGCGCCGGTCAGCTCGCGGTAGAGCGAGACGTCGTTGATCTCGCCGATGCCGATGAGGCGCGTGTCCTCGGTGAACGCTGTGGTCAGCGACAACATGGCGCTCAGCGGCGAGCTGTTGTCGCCGATGTCCACGATCAGCACCTTTGGTGGCGCCGCTTCGGCTAGGAAAGCAAGGGCGTCGGAGGTGTCCCCGTCGCGCACCACAGGCTCGTCGAAGAACTGCTGGGCGACACTGGCCACGATCTCGTGCGTCTCGCCGTCACCGACGAACGCGACGCATTCAGCCCCAGCCATCTGCAACGGCGCTGGGTCCGAGAACCTCCCTAGGGCACTCATTAGTCAGTCCCTTCCTTGATGAACGTTCTTTTCTCCGTGAGCTTTTGCGTGCGGTAACGCTGTATGGCCGAGGCCGCTACCTCGCCGTCGGGAGAGGTCATCGGGCGTCCCTTGGCGAGATCGTGCGGATCGGCGACCATCATGCCCAAGGCGGCATTGTAGGCACAGCCGGGCTGGAAATCGGGCCGCTGGCCGGCAAAAGGCTCTTCGGGGTTCGAGCAATCCGGGGGGAGCAAGGCGATGCGCTGTACCACGATCGCGACCTGATTTCCGCCGCCCCCGGCCCCGGACGTCTGGGTGACGTCCACGGCCAAGCCCAGCTGCTGGAACTCGCCCCGCAGCACGTCGATGCGGGCCGCAGTCACCGAATCGTAGGAGCCGTCCTCGCCGCGTGGCGCGGACAGGAGGATCCGATCCCTGATGTTGAGGCGGCCATCCTGTATGAACTGGGCCATCCGTTCGCGCTCCGTATTGTCGAGTCTGATGGCACTCGGCTGGAAGGCCACAATGTGCTCGAGTTGCACGCTCTCCACCCGAACGTCGGGTCTGGTGGGCAACTGGCGCCACTGGCCGACGATGAAGGGGTTATAGTCCTGTGCGGTCTTCCCGGCGCAACCGCCAAGAAGCGCGGCGGCAAGGCCAAGCAGGACCGTTGTCCCGGTCAGTTTCTTGCGTGTCACGGTCATCTGCCTTCTCACTCCACGATGAATCCGGGGCGTCCCTTCGCGTTCTCGGCCAAGGCGCTGCCGTCGTTGAGGGGGATGAATTCCGGCGCGTAGGGCGCCTGGGCAAGGCCGCGCTGGCCCGGCGTCGGCTGCTGCGGGCGCTTGGCGAAATTGTCGGTCGGCAAGGGGAACCTGCCATTGGTCGGGAACACCAGGTACGGCGTCACCACGATCAGCAACTCGGTCTCGTTGCGCTGGAATCGGTCGCTCTGGAACAGCTCGCCCAGGATCGGGACGTCGGACAGGCCTGGAAAACCCCTGAGGGATTCCGACGAGCTGTCGAGCAGCAGGCCGGCGATGGCAAAGCTCTGTCCCGACGCCATCTCGATAGTGGTCTCGGCGCGGCGGGTCCTGAGGCCCGGGAACGCGCTGCCGCCGACCGTGACCGAGCCCTGTTCCGACAGTTCGCTCACTTCCGGCCGCACCCGCATGCTGATGCGGTTGCCGCTCAACACCGTCGGTTCGAAGGACAGGCTGACGCCGAATTCCTTGAACTCGACCGTGGTCGTGTCCTTCGATTCGACAACGTACGGGAACTCGCCGCCGGCCAGGAAGCTTGCCGTTTCGCCCGAAAGGGCACTCAAGGTGGGCTCGGCGAGAATCGTCAGGAGGTTGTCCTGGGAAAGCGCATCGATTACGCCGAGCAGGTTGAAGGAACCGATGTTGCCCGTGGTAATGATGTGGTCCTGCGTGGGGTCCAGGAGGATAAAGCCGTCATCATCCGTGAAGATGGCGCCGTTGAAGAGTCCCAGAGAAAAGTCTCCGGAGCCGAAGACATTGTCCCAGTTGAAGCCGAACTGCTTGATCACGGCGCGTTCGACCTCGGCGATGGTCACGCGCAGGTTCACCTGGTTCGACGCCAGGACCTTGACCTGGTTGAGGATCTGCTGCTTCTGGGAGATGTAGCGACTGGCGAGCCGCCGGGCGTTCTCGGCGTCCACGGACTCCATCACGGTCCCGGTCAGGACAATGCCGCCGTCGATCGAGGTGGCCATCACGGCCCCATCCGGGATCACGCGCTTAAGCGCGCTGTTCAGACCGCTCAGGTTGTGCTCCACCTGGATCTTCAGGCTGGCGATCATCCGATCGTTCCGGTCGACCGCGTAAAGCGTGGTCTCACCCGGCTGCACGCCGAAGACATAGACCAGCCGCGGCGACTTGACGGACACGTCGGCGATGTCCGGGTTGGCGATGAATACCGAAGACGCCGAGGTGCTGAGCTTGATCAGGCGCCCCTCGTTCATCTCGACGACGACCGGTTTGACCGCGACGGCGGCTGCCGTGCCTGCGCTTTGCGCCGGGGCGGCGTTCGCGAAATAGGCCGTTGCCGCCAGCATCAGAGCCGTCGCGGCGGCCCTCAGATTCTGCGCGATCATTTGTCTGCCTTCTCTTTCTTGATTCTGCCGCCGCGAATCACATTGACCGCCGAACCGGTCCGGCCTACGAGGACGCTGGCCTCGCTGGCCCTGGTATAGGTTCCGCCCCGGGTCGCATCCGATTCCTGGAGCGGCCCTCCTCTACTGATTATCTCCGCGAGTTCCGCGTCGGTCCTGGCCAGGCTTCTGAGGCTGAGCGACAGCCTTCCGAGGCTGGCCGCCACCGCCAGGATCTCGGCCTGCTTGGGGCTCACCTCGAAGGTCGCGGTCTTGCCGACTCTGGGCTTATTCGTCTGGTCGTTGATGGACTGGTCAATGGCCAGGATCCGCAAGTTCTGCAGAATGGTCTCACTGACCTGCTGTTTCTTGCCTACCTTTTGGGTCAGGATCAGGTCGATCCGGTCGCCCGGAAAAATCAGCCCGGCGATGGCCGAGGCGGCGCTGATCTTTATGGTGTAGGCGCGGTGACCGGGCTTCAGCACGGCGGCCAGAAACCCACGGTCGCCCGGTTTGACGAGTTGGCTCCTGACGATCGGCTGCCCGGCGGCGGTGCCCCGGCGCAGCACGGAGCCGAACAGCTTCGCCTGCTGGACCTTGCCCTTGACCAGGTAATTGTCTGGCAGGTTGTCGTCTGGCCAGCTCTGCCAGCGGACGTGCTGCTCATTGATGAAGGTACCGGTCGGCAGATCGGACCGCGCGACCAGGACTTCCGTATAGTCCGCCTTCTGCTGCACCACTGGGGCTGGGCCCTGTTGCCGGTTTTCGAGCCAGTTGCGGGCTACGAAGACCGTTCCGACGGTCAATAGCAGCGCTGCGGCGATCAACAAGATGCTACGTGCAGACATGGCTCACCGTTCTCCATAAACGGACAATTGGCGCTGACCCTACCCGACAAGGGTAAAGGCGACGTAAAGGCCACCCGTGGCGATGGCTATGGCATAGGGCATCGGCTGTTTGGCGAAGTTCGGATCGGAGGCCGTGACGAAGATCATCCCCGGCCCCGCGGCGCGCGATAGGCGATGACGGAACCACAGGGCGAGCGCCATGGCGCCACCGGCAATCCCGGTAGTGATGAGAAAATCGAAGAAGAGACCAGGACCGGCCCAGAGCGCGACCGATGCGACCAGTTTGGCGTCGCCGGCGCCGGCGATCCTGCGGAGATGCAGCAAGAACCCCAAGAACAACAAACCGCAGCCGACGCCGATCGCGCCGATCCAATCGACCTCATGTCCCACGGAAAGGACATAGGTGGGGTAGAGGATCGCGATGGCCAGGCAATAGCGGTTCGGGATGATCAGGTGCCGCGCGTCGTTGATCGCCGCGGCCACGATCAGGCCGGCGAATCCCAAAACGGCGACCTGGGAAATCTCGGGAAGCGGGATCATCGCGGATCACAGGCATCGGTTGCGGGAGAAGAACAAAGGGCCGGGGCTTTGGAGACCCCGGCCCCTCTGTTTGGCAAATTGTCTGG
The DNA here is from genome assembly GCA_947259625.1 of uncultured Kiloniellales bacterium. Lineage (GTDB taxonomy): Bacteria > Pseudomonadota > Alphaproteobacteria > Kiloniellales > JAKSDN01 > CAMYKD01. Next base: position 7,892 of record CAMYMY010000150.1, read on the forward strand.
ACGGCCCGGTGCTTCGGTCCGCCTGTCTCGATTAACCGGCCGAGATCACGGCGGCGGAGAGCTCGGCGGACACCGTACCGAACAGGTTCGACAGGGACTCGCCCATGCCGCGCAGCGCGGCGATGGCGGCGACCATGGCGGCGACCGATACCAGAGCGGCGATCAGGCCATACTCGATGGCCGTGGCGCCGGATTCGTCTTTTGCGAAGTCTCGGATAGCCTTGAACATGGTTGCAACCTCCTTTAACAGGGCATAACCAGCACCAATAATCGTCGGTCTGATTTAAAAAACAGTTAATATGTCGAGGGGGTTTTTTTGCTTAAAAAAACTTAATACTTATAGACCTGGGGTTTATATGATGAAATTCTAATTTCTAGAAAATAGTACATGAAATTTTAGAAATTAGAATTTCCCGCCGCGGGGTATGGCGCCGTTGGCAGGGCGGTGGCTTCCGGGTCTGGCCAGCTCGGATCAGCGAGCAGCGTCCCTCGATGCGTGGCTAGGGTAACGATTTCGCAAGGGGACAGGCCCTATACCGTTGGTCCCGCCGGAAGCAGGATAGCGGAGCGCAACCTCGTGCAAGCCATCACCTATCACTTGAAGGGAACGGGATATTTCGCCCGCTTCGCAAGCGTGCTGCGCGCGCACATTTGGCTTGTCGCGATCGTCCTGCTCTATCTGGCCACCGCCTATCTGATCCTCAGGCACCATGGCCTGACGCAGGGCATGTCGGTTTTACGTTACGGCCTCGTAGTGCCCCAGATGACCGCGGTCTATCTGCTTTTCTTCGCATTGTTCTATATGGTCTACGTGATGGTCGTGGTCCGGCCCGCGCGGCTGATCCGCCATTTGGTGACGGACATCCAGGGGCACTGGCTGGTTGCAGAACGCCTGCTCGGCGGCTTGATAATGGTCTTTATACTGCAAGTGTTCTTCTCGATTTTTACTTCGATGAAGGCAATGATTCCTGTGATTAATCCATTTTCTTGGGACGCCACTCTTGCCGAGTGGGATCGGGCCTTGCACGGCGGCGTCGACCCCTGGGCCCTGATGCAGCCGCTGATCGGCTATCCCCTGGTTACGACCGCGATCAATTTCCTGTATCAGTGCTGGCTGTTCATTCTCTACGGCATCCTCGTCTGGCAGGCATTCGCGTTGAGCGACCAGCGCTTGCGCATGCAGTTCTTCCTCACTCTCGTGGTGCTTTGGGTTCTTCTCGGGAACGTCGCCGCAACGCTGCTGTCCTCGGCCGGCCCGGTCTATTTCGGGCGCATCACCGGCCTGGAAGACCCCTTTCAGCCGCTCATGAGCTACCTGCGGGCGGCGAGCGAGGTGTCGCCGGTCTGGGCGCTGGAGGTCCATGACAGGCTTTGGGGCGCCTATGTGGCAGACAGCGATCAGCTGGGCAAGGGGATCTCGGCCATGCCCAGCATACACGTCGCCACCTCGGTGCTCTTCGCGCTCACCGCCTGGCGCGCCAGCCGTGTGCTCGGGGTCGTCCTCTGGGGCTATGCGGCCGTGGTGATGGTCGGCTCGGTACACCTGGCCTGGCATTACGCGCTCGACGGCTATGTCGCCGCGGTGCTGACCTGGCTGCTATGGCGCGGGTCCGGCTGGCTGACCGCGCGCGAGGGCGCTCCCGCCATCCGGCCCCCGTCGTAGAGGGGCCGCCGGCCCACCCGATACGAGTGCCGGGACGGCCGTTTAACCAATCCGCAAGGGCGCTCGTCTATAGCGCTTGTGCGTTCCGATGCAGCGATGGGAGAACATGGCAGTGCATTCGGCTGCCCTTCAGCTTGGCCTTCAGGGTCTCGTCTCGAACCTGGCGAGCGTTCTGCGCGCCCATCGCTGGCTTCTGGCGGTTGTCCTCCTGTACTTCGCCGCCGGTCTGGCCGCCGTCGCCTACATCGACCGGCCTGAGCGGATGACCTTCTCGCTCTATTCCGCTCTTGCGGTTCGGGCGACCGGCTTCTACCTGCTGGGTTTCGCCCTGGCCTATCCGGTCTATGTCATGGCCGTGGCGCGTCCGGCGCGCTTGGTCGGCCACCTCGTCATGGACCTGAAAACCAACTGGCTGACGGCCGAACGCCTGATGGGCGGCTTTCTGATTTTGGTCCTGCTGCCGCGGGTCATATCGGTCTTCACCTCGTTCAAGACGCTGATCCCGATCGTCAATCCCTATTCCTGGGACCCGGCGTTCGCGGAGTGGGACCGGGTGCTGCACGGCGGCGCGCATCCCTGGGAATGGCTGCAGCCCCTGCTCGGGTACCCCTGGGTCACCAGCGGTATCAACTTCTTCTACAACCTCTGGATCTTCGTCCTCTACGGCATCCTGGTCTGGCAGGCCTTCAGCCTGCGAGATCCGCGGCTGCGCATGCAGTTCTTCCTGACCTTCGTGCTGGTCTGGTCGCTGCTCGGCAACCTCGCGGCGACTCTGCTCTCCTCGGCCGGCCCGGTCTACTTCGGCCGCATCACGGGGCTGGAGGATCCCTTTGCGCCGCTCGTCGAGTACCTCTACGCCGCGAGCGAGGTCGCGCCCGTCTGGAGCCTGGAGATCCATGAGTGGCTCTGGCGTTCGCACATTCTGGGCGACTACGATTTCGGCACTGGAATCTCCGCGATGCCGAGCATCCACGTGGCGGCGGTTACGCTCTTCGCCCTGCTCGGCTGGCGCGTCCACCGCGTTCTGGGTGTCGTTCTGACAGTCTTCGCGGTGTTGATCCTGCTCGGCTCGGTGCACCTCGCGTGGCACTACGCGATCGACGGCTACCTCTCGATCGTCCTGACTTGGCTGCTGTGGCGCGCCGCCGGCTGGTGGGTCGCCCGCGACAAGGCGCTCGTACCGGCTTGAGCGCGCCGGTTAGTCGGCGATCAGCAGATTTGTTCCGGCCTTGGCGATACGCTCCGCCAGCTCGGGCGGCGGGGCGCGGTCGGTGATCAGCAGGTCGATCCCTTCGAAGCCGCAGACCTTGACCGGCGCGTGGCTGCCGAACTTGCTGTGGTCGGCGACCACGATGGTCTGGTCGGCCCGCGCCATGACCGCGCGCGAGAACTCTGCTTCCTGCAGGTAGAAGTCCATCAGGCCGTCCCGGTCGATCGCGCCGATCGAGAGCACTGCGAGGCGCGCCCGGAACTGTTCGACGAAGCGGCTCGCCGTATCGCCGAACACCGCGCCGTCATCGGCGCGCAGCTCGCCGCCGGCCAGATAGACGCGGTTACGGGCCACGAGGCGGCCGGCGATGTCGGTGCAGTTGGTCACGATCAGCAGGTCGCCGTGGTCGGCGAGCGCCCGGGCGACGTAGGCGGTGGTCGACCCGGTATCCAGCATCACGGAGTCGCCGTTGCGGACCTGGGCGGCGGCCAGGCGGGCGATACGTTCCTTTTCCGCGGCATTGCGCTCCATGCGCTTGCGGAACGCCGGCTCGCGCAACAGCTGGGGCAGCACCGCGCCGCCGTGCACCTTCTCGACCAACCCCTTGACGGCCATGGCCTTGACGTCGCGCCGGATCGTCTCGTCGGAGACCTCGAGCTGCCGGGCGTGGTCGGTGACGCTGCTCGGGCCGTGCTGCGTTAGCGTCTTCATGATCGTCACCTGACGGGCCGAACGATGCACGGCTATGGTCTCCTGATCGCCGGTCCGGCGCCGAGCGCCGGTCCAGGTAGTCTAGAACGAGGTTTTCTGCCCGACAATGTGGAACATCTTGGGAATTTGTGGATTCCGGCTTGACAGACCGGAACCCCGCCCGTCACAGTTTTGGAGGTGGAAAAACCGTACCTCGCGGCGAAAAGGGCCGGCTATCCAGGGGATTTCATACCTGTCCGGTGGGGCTGGCCTGGGGCTATCGCGGATCGTCGATATTCCGGCCCCTGGCCGGGTGTGGCCCGTCGGGGGGCCGAATCTTCGGCCGTCCGGGAAGGCCGTGCGGGGGCCGTTTCGCAAGAACATGCAAATAGGGAGGCTAAGAACATGAGGGAGGACAGAAGGATATCGAAGCTGGCGGCGCTGGCGGCCAGCGGCGCATTGGCGTTGGGCCTGGCCCTGCCGGCGAGCGCCGGCGTGGAATCCAAAGACCAGCTGATCCTGACCATCCACGATTGGACCGGCCAGTACATCACCACGCATATCATGGGCGAGGTGCTGCAAAAGGCCGGCTACAACGTGAAATACCAGCAGGCCGATTACATCGCGCAGTTCGCCGGCCTCGAGTCCGGCGACCTCCATGTTGCCATGGAGATGTGGGAGACCACGGGTAAGCAGGCCATGGAGGAGAGCCTCAAGACCGGGAAGACCCTCGATCTGGGCGAGACCGGACTGTTTGCCATCGAGGAGTGGTGGTATCCCGCGTACATGAAGGAGAAGTGCCCGGGGCTGCCCGACTGGAAGGCGCTCAACGACTGCGCCGAGGCCTTCTCGGCCCCGGAAACCGCTCCGAAGGGCCGCTATCTGGGCGGTCCCGTGACCTGGGCCGGCTTCGACGACGAGCGGGCCGAGGCGCTCGGCCTCGAGTACGAGGTCGTGCACGCCGGCACCGACGCCGCGCTCTTCGCCGAGCTGCAGTCCGCATACCAGCGAAAGGCGCCCTTCCTGGGCTGGGTCTACGCGCCGCACTGGGCGCCCATCAAGTTCGAGGGCGAGTGGGTCGAGTTCCCGAAATATACGGAGGCCTGCTACAACGACCCGAAGTGGGGCTCCAACCCGGACATGGCCTACGACTGCGGCAAGCCGCGCGGCTGGATCAAGAAGGTCGGCTGGAAGGACGGTGCGGCCAAGTGGCCCTGCGCCTACGAGGCGGTCCGGAACTTCAAGCTCGACAACGACACCATGGGCAACCTGATCGCCGAGGTCGACCTCGAGGGCCGCAAGGTCGATGAGGTGGTCCTTCAGTGGATCAAGGAGAACGAGGGCACCTGGAAGTCCTGGATCGCCTGTAGCCAGTAACGGGGGGTGCCGCCGGACCGGGCGATCGTGTTCGGCGGCGGCCCTCCGGGCCCACGACCAGCCTTTCAAATAAGATGACTGCGCGTGATGGCCACTCGAGAGCAGTCCAGGAGCGAGGCGGGGGCGAGTAGCGGCAAGGTCGCTGCGAAAACGGCGAAGCTTACCTGTTCGGGCGTGTGGAAGGTGTTCGGCCAGGGGGCCGAGGAATTCCTTGCCCGCCGCGGCACTGCGCCGAACGCAGCAGAGCTGACCGGGGCCGGCCTGATCGGGGCGGTGCGCGATGCCGGCCTGGAGGTCGGCGAGGGCGAGATCTTCGTCATCATGGGGCTCTCGGGCTCCGGCAAGTCGACCCTGGTGCGCTGCCTGTCCCGGCTCATCGAACCCACGGCCGGCGCCATCTTCTTCGAGGACCAGGACCTCCTCAAGACCTCGGAGAAGGAGATGATAGAGCTGCGCCGCCACAAGATGGGCATGGTGTTCCAGCACTTCGCCCTGCTGCCCCATCTCACCGTGCTCGGCAACGTGGCGTTCCCCCTCGAGGTTCAGGGCGTGGACCGCGAGACCCGCAAGCGACGCGCGCTCGAGGTCATAGAGCTGGTCGGGCTGCAGGGCCGGGAGGCCTACTACCCGCGGGAGCTTTCCGGCGGTCAGCAGCAGCGCGTCGGCATCGCCCGCTCGCTCGCGGTCGAGCCGGAGATCTGGTTCCTGGACGAGCCCTTCTCGGCGCTCGATCCCCTGATCCGCCGCGAGATGCAGGACGAGTTCCTGCGCCTGCAGAACGTTCTGCGCAAGACCATCGTGTTCATCACCCACGACTTCGACGAGGCGATCCGCCTAGCCGA
>CAMYMY010000151.1 GCA_947259625.1 uncultured Kiloniellales bacterium
GTATCGGACATTCCGGTGGATACCCTTCTGGGCAAGGCCTTGCACCTGGTGGCGGAGGTGTTGAAGGTGAGGTACCCGATCGTCGACGGTGGCAAATTCAGGGACCATCTTGGCCGGGCCAACCTCTATCGAAGCATTCTGCTGCCGCTAACCGACGGTCGGGGCATGGTCGGTCTTCTGGTCGGCGGCGCCCGCTGCAAGGTGCTGCCAGCAGAAGGCCAGCCAAGCGCCTGACGGCCCGATGTGGTCCTACCGGGTGCCTCGGCCAGGTATGCACCAAAACCCCGACGAATCAGCAAGGTCGGGCAAGGCATTCCAATCCGGCCCGACAGCGGTTGCCGCGGTCCTGAAGATCAACCGCGGCAGGGGCGCCTTCGTGCGCTCAACCTTGTCGAATGTGACGCCTGTTGATTGAGCGACAAGGCTTGGACCTCGGCGCGTGCCGGGTGTCGGAAGCGGTCCGCCCGAAACGGTTCGTCCTGACGAGATATGCGATCAAGACCGCCCGGTTGACCTTGCTTTGCTTCGGGCTCCCCTGGAAAGCATGCCACAGGGCCACGTCTTCGGCCGCCCTCGGGCCCTGGGGAGGCTCGGTGACGATGCGAAACGGGCCCTTTTTCGCGGCACCGGAGAGATAGATGCGATAACCGCAGCGCTCGGCCCAGGCCAACCAAGAGGCTGGCTCGAACTCCGAGGGCGGGTCCGTCCGGGCCCCTGTCTCCTCCGGATCGTCTGCCCCTGTTGTCATGATCTGGCCTCTTGAAGGTGAGCGGTATCGTCCGCCTGCTCTCAACTCCAAATGGCCAATCCGGGCGCCAACCGAAGTGACGGCCGTCACAGTGGCGCCACTTTCAAGGGAATCTCATTCGCGGAAGTACCCGGAGCCGGCCGGGATCCTTCGGCAGGCCGGCATATTCGCCAGGTTCTGCAGAGAGTTCCGGGGAAACTGGTCTTATCTACACCACCGCTGGGCGCTGTGGCACCTTGGCCACCACCCGTGATCAAACGAACTGCACACCGACCCTATCCCCACTCCGCCAGCGGACTTCGCAGTTCTGGATCGGTCCGGCTTGGAGTTTCAGGGCAAAGTCCGGCGGGCAGTCGAATTCAGCATCCAAGAACCTGATCTCTGCCCCGCCGTAGGAAAGATTCAAGATAATGCAGGAAATTGGAGCTTTTCCGTTCTTGTAGGTTATTTCACCGGTCTTGAGCGTGGCGAATCGCTGATGCTGCCTGCGCTCGACTCCATCGTGCCTGGGGGGCTCCGCGACGTTCAGATCATCGTCCAGGACCGCCGTGGGCTTGCTCTCCAGGCTGGTGATGACCGCCTGCATCCGGTCGATGAGTTCGTTCTTGGTATAGGGCTTGACCAAGTGCTCGTTGCCCCGGAACAAATCCTCTCCGAGTTCGTTGTCTCGATCCACAAGTCCCGATTGAATGAGAAACGGAGTTTGCACGCCCGCTGCCCGCAATCGTCCTATGACCTGATAGCCGTCTATGTCCGGCAGCATGATGTCCAGGACGATGATGTCGTATTCATTGGTCTTGCCGAGCACGATCGCCTGCTCGCCCAGCCCGGTCGTGTCGCAGCTGTGCCCCGCCATGTGGCACATCAGCTCCACATTCTTGGCCATCGTCACGTCGTCCTCGACACAAAGAACCCGCATCGCCGCTCCTTCCAGGCGCCAATTTCCGGGGCGATCTTGGAGCTCACGGTACTCCAAAAAGATTAATAATGAATCGATATGATCTCTGTGGAGGCTTAAAAGCGATTTCCCGGAATAGGCCTGCCGATATCAAAGATCTCTGAAACCGGCCCAGATCGCCGGCAAGACGCCGCTTCGATCTTTATTCCTGCTGGAAACGCGAACGCGCCATTGACACCCCGCCTGGTCGCCGTTTTCCGGCTCCGACCCGATCCGCGATCATCGATGGTTTGACTGGTGGGCGGTGACGGGCTCGAACCGCCGACCCCCTCGGTGTAAACGAGGTGCTCTACCAACTGAGCTAACCGCCCCGCACGTGGGCCGAGATTCCGGTCCAACCGGACGCACCTCCCGGGCGTCCCGGGTCCGGCTCGGTTTCCCACCTCCAGCTGGAAAAAGAATTCGGCCGCCTCGGTTTTCTTGGCGGCCGGGCTCCTCAGCGGTACATGCCGCAAGACCTAGTTTACGGCGTCCTTCAATCCTTTGCCAGCCTTGAACTTGGGCTGATTCGATGCCGGTATCGTAATGGGCTCGCCAGTCCTGGGATTGCGGCCCTGCGACTGTTTGCGACGCGTGACGTTGAAGCTGCCGAATCCGACGATGCGTACTTCCTCGCCCGACTTCAAGGCATCGGCGATCGAATCGAACACGCTGTCGACGGCTTTGGCACTGTCGGATTTAGAGAATCCGGTACTGCCGGCGATAGCGGCTACGAGATCGTTCTTGTTCACGTTGACCCCCCTTGAGAGACACAGGAATTAAGAAAACGAACGGGGCTGCCCGGTGTGAGGAGGCCGGAAGTTTAGATCGCGCGCGCGCCCCGCGTCAATGCGCGAACGCACGTTTGCAGGGCATTTTGCGGCCCGAGAGAGAAGGAATCGAGCATCGTCAAAGGCAAGGCCCGGCGCGTGATCAGTGCGTGACCACCCCGCTGCGTTCGTCCTTTTCCGAGGACGAACGGACTGGCTCCACTTGCTCGGATTCGATCCAAGTGATCGGAGTCGGTTTCTCCACCAAGGCATGCTCCAGGACCTCGTCCACCGAGGCCGTCGCGATGATCTTCTATCCACGCTTCACGTTGTCGGGAATTTCGGCCAGATCCTTCTCGTTCTCCTTGGGAACCAGCACCGTCTTCAAACCGCCGCGCAACGCAGCCAGAAGCTTCTCCTTGAGGCCACCGATCGGCAGCACCCGCCCGCGCAAGGTGATTTCGCCGGTCATGGCGACGTCGCGCCGCACCGGGATTCCGGTCAGTACCGAGACGATCGAGGTGACCATGGCGACGCCGGCCGAGGGCCCATCCTTAGGCGTGGCGCCCTCGGGCACGTGCACATGGATATCCCTCTTCTCGAAGAAGTTCGGTTTGATACCGTAGGCGACCGCACGGCTCTTGATGAAGTACTCCGCGGCCTGGATCGACTCCTTCATGACTTCGCCCAGCTTGCCGGTCGAGCTGACCTTGCCTTTTCCGGGCACCGTCACCGCCTCGATCTGCAATAGCTCGCCGCCAACCTCGGTCCAGGCCAATCCCGTCGCGACCCCGACCATATCCTCCAGCTCGACCTCGCCGAAGCGGAAGCGCCGCACGCCGGCGAACTTCTCGAGGTTACGCCGGGTCAGCCGAACCGTTTCGCAATTCCCGACGGCGATCTCCTTGACCGCCTTGCGAATCAGACTGGCCAGCTCGCGCTCCAGGTTGCGCACGCCGGCCTCGCGGGTGAAGTAGCGAATCAGGTCGCGCAGGGCGTCGTCGGAGATCGACCACTCCTTCGCCTTCACGCCATGCGCCTTCATCTGCTTGCCGATCAGATGGCGCTTGGCGATCTCGACCTTTTCGTCCTCGGTGTATCCCGGCAGGCGGATCACCTCCATGCGGTCGAGCAGCGGCTGCGGCATCCTGAGCGTATTCGCCGTGGTCACGAACATGACGTCCGAGAGGTCGTAGTCGACCTCAAGGTAGTGGTCGTTGAAGGTGTTGTTCTGCTCCGGGTCCAGAACCTCCAGCAACGCCGAGGACGGATCGCCGCGCCAGTCCGCGCCCAGCTTGTCGACCTCGTCCAAGAGGAACAGGGGATTGGAGGACTTGGCCTTCTTCATGCCCTGAATGACCTTGCCGGGCATGGAGCCGATATAGGTACGCCGATGGCCGCGGATCTCGGCCTCGTCGCGCACGCCGCCCAAGCTCATGCGCACGAAGTTGCGCCCGGTGGCGCGGGCAATCGACTTGCCGAGCGAGGTCTTGCCGACGCCCGGCGGGCCGACCAGGCAAAGGATCGGACCCTTCACCTTTCGGATGCGCTGCTGCACCGCGAGGTATTCGAGAATCCGCTCCTTGACCTTGTCCAGCCCATAGTGGTCCGCGTCCAGCACCTGATGGGCGTCCTTGATGTCCTTCTTGACCTTAGTGGGTTTCTTCCACGGAATGCTGAGCATCCAATCCAGGTAGTTGCGCACCACCGTGGCCTCGGCCGACATCGGGCTCATGTTGCGCAGCTTCTTGAACTCGGCCACGGCCTTCTCGCGGGCCTCCTTGGAGAGCTTCGTCTTGCGGATGGTCTCTTCGAGTTCGCTGAGCTCGTCACGGCCGTCCTCGCCATCGCCGAGCTCTTTTTGGATCGCCTTGAGCTGTTCGTTCAAATAGTACTCGCGCTGGGTCTTCTCCATCTGGCGCTTGACCCGGTTGCGTATCCGCTTCTCGACCTGGAGCACGCCGATCTCGCTCTCCATGAGGCCGTAGACCTTTTCGAGCCGTGCACTGATGGTTTCGCTCTCGAGCAACTCCTGCTTTTCGGGAATCTTCAGCGACAGGTGAGAGGCGACCGTGTCGGCGAGCTTGCTCGGGTCGTCGATCTGGTTGATCGAGACCAGCACCTCGGGCGGAATCTTCTTGTTCAGCTTGATGTACTGCTCGAACTGCGCCACCACCGTGCGGGCCAGGGCGTCAAGCTCCTGCTCGTCCCCGGGGCTCTCCTCGGCAACCTCGGCATAGGCCTGGAAGAAACTCGGGTTGTCCGTGTACTTGACGATGTGCGCCCGCTGACCGCCCTCGACCAGCACCTTGACGGTGCCGTCGGGCAGTTTGAGCAGCTGAAGCACCGTACCCACCGTGCCCACGGAATAGATATCGGCTGGCGTTGGATCGTCCTGCGTCGCGTTCCTCTGGGTCACCAGAAGGATCTGCTTGTCGTCTTTCATGACGTCTTCGAGGGCGCGAACCGACTTTTCACGGCCCACGAAGAGCGGAACGATCATGTGGGGGAAGACCACGATATCGCGGAGCGGAAGCACCGGGAACAGGTTGCCGCGTGGGAGTTCTAGCATGAGTCCTCTAAGCCGTTGGGCGCAATGCGTTGCGTCGTTCGGGAGCCTGGACACTGTTTAGCACGTGTCCCGCCCCTCGCGTAGAACATTGTGGATAGGATCGGCCAGTTCAAGGGCGACGTGCCGAACTCCTGCCAGAGCGTCAGGCGCTGCTGCCCAGGTCCTCGCGGCGGTCGGTATAGATATAGAGCGGCTGGCCACGCCCTTCCTCCACCACGTCGCGATTGATGACGATCTCCTCGACACCCTCGAGGCCCGGAAGGTCGAACATCGGCTCGAGCAGGATGCTCTCCATGATCGAGCGCAGGCCGCGCGCGCCGGTCTTGCGCATAACGGCCTTGCGGGCGATCGCCTTGAGGGCGTCGTCGGTGAACTGCAGCGCGACGTCTTCCATCTCGAACAGGCGCTCGTACTGTTTGACCAAGGCGTTTTTCGGCTTGGTCAGGATTTCGACCAGCGCCACCTCGTCCAAGTCCTCGAGGGTGGCCACCACGGGCAGTCGGCCAACGAATTCCGGGATAAGACCGAACTTCAGCAGGTCCTCGGGCTCCACGTCCTTGAGGATCTGACCGGTCAGGCGCTCGTCGGGCGCGTGCACGTCCGCGCCGAAGCCGATCGACGACCCCTTGTCGCGCTGGGTAATGATCTTCTCGAGCCCCGAGAACGCGCCGCCGCAGATGAACAGGATATTCGTCGTGTCGACCTGCAGGAACTCCTGCTGCGGGTGCTTGCGTCCGCCTTGGGGCGGCACCGAAGCCACGGTGCCTTCCATGATCTTCAGAAGGGCCTGCTGCACTCCCTCGCCGGACACGTCCCTGGTGATGGAGGGGTTGTCCGACTTACGGCTGATCTTGTCGACTTCGTCGATATAGACGATGCCGCGCTGGGCCCGCTCCACATTGTAGTCGGCGGACTGCAGCAGCTTCAGAATGATGTTCTCGACATCCTCGCCGACATAGCCCGCTTCGGTGAGCGTCGTGGCATCGGCCATGGTAAATGGCACGTCCAAGATGCGTGCGAGCGTCTGGGCCAACAGCGTCTTGCCGCAGCCGGTCGGACCGACCAGCAGGATGTTGGACTTGGCAAGCTCCACGTCATCGTTCTTGGAGCCATGAGCCAATCGCTTGTAATGATTGTGAACCGCGACCGACAACACCCGCTTTGCGTGATCCTGGCCGATGACGTAGTCGTCCAGGACATTGCAGATGTCGCGCGGGGTGGGCACGCCGTCGCGAGATTTGACCAGCGTGGTCTTGTGCTCCTCGCGGATGATGTCCATGCACAGCTCGACGCATTCATCGCAGATGAACACAGTCGGCCCAGCGATGAGCTTGCGCACCTCATGCTGGCTCTTACCGCAAAAAGAGCAGTAAAGAGTGTTCTTAGCGTCACTGCTGCTCGATTTTGTCATGTTCTCACGTCTCGAGCCACGGGGTTCGACGCGGCTATGTTAGACAAACGCGCCACCGGCACACAACGACAAAAAAAATCTTGTACTGTGTGGTGCCGCTGCCGGGGGCGTCGGGCCGCCACGACCCTGGCCGTATGACCTCCATACATAGTGAGCCTAGCCCATAGCGCTCTACAATTCCTTAACGCGCAGGTCATGTCAGAAAATATTCCTAAACGTCTGCGCCCTAGTCCAGGCCGGCCTTATCGTCCTTCCCCTCTTCGTCCGCGATTTCGTGGCGCTCGACCACGCTGTCGATCAGGCCGAACTCCATGGCCTCTTCCGGATTCATGAACTTGTCTCGCTCCATGGCGTCTTCAATGGCCGCGAGCGGCTGGCCACAGTGCCGGGCGTAGATCTCGTTGAGCCGGCCTCGGGTCGCCAGGATCTCCCTGGCGTGAATCTCTATATCGGTTGCCTGGCCCTGAAATCCACCCGAGGGTTGGTGTACCATGATCTTTGCATTGGGCAGGGCATGGCGCTTGTCCTTTGCGCCCGCCATCAACAGAAGCGAGCCGGCCGAAGCGGCTTGACCGATGCAAACCGTCGAGACGTCGGAACGGATGTACTGCATGGTATCGTAAATCGCCAGCCCGGCGGAGACGATGCCTCCCGGGGAATTGATGTAGAAGGCGATATCTTTCTTGGGATTCTCCGATTCCAAAAACAACAGCTGGGCACAGATCAAGCTCGCCACCATGTCGTTTATGGGGCCTGTAAGGAAAATTATCCTTTCCTTCAGCAGGCGGGAGTATATGTCATAGGCCCTCTCGCCACGATTGGTCTGCTCGACCACCATGGGTACAAGCGTATTCATCGTGAGGTCGCGTGGATCACTCATGTGTATCGTCACATCCTTCCAGATTGGGTCTCGGCCGGCCGGTCACGACTCCTTCCCCGCCGTCGTGGCCGCGGTCTTGCCCTTCGTGGTCTTGGTCTTCTTGGCGGCGGACTTGGCCGCCGTCTTCTTTTTGGCCGTGGCCGCCGGCTCGGGCGCACTGTCCTCGTTCTGTAATTCCTGCGGCGTGACCTTGCGCTCCGTGACCTTCGCCAGGGCGGTGATGAAGTCTATCACCTTGTCCTCGAAGATCGGTGCCCGAAGTTTGGCCATCGCCTCAGGCGATTTCTGGTAGAAATCGAAGACTTCGCGCTCGTGACCCTGATGCCGCTGGGCTTCCTGCATCAAAGCACGGTTCGCCTCGTCCTGGGTGACGTCTATGCCGTTCTGGCGGCCGACTTCCGAAAGCAACAGGCCGAGCCGCACGCGCCGCTCGGCAATGGCCCGGTATTCGGCTCTCAGAACCTCATCGTCCTTGTCCTCGTCCTCGGGATCGATCCGGCCTTGCTCGTGATCTTCCTTGAGCTGCTTCCAGATCACGTCGAATTCCTCGTCGACCATGCCGGCGGGGACCGGGAATTTGTGCCCATCGGCCAGTTGGTCGAGAAGCGCGCTCTTCTGCCGCGCGCGCGCCAGTTGACCGTAGTCCAGTTCGACCTGCTGGCACACCTTGCCTTTGAGGGACTCCAGGTTCTCCTCGCCCAG
>CAMYMY010000152.1 GCA_947259625.1 uncultured Kiloniellales bacterium
GAGCCCATGCGCGGGCCCTGCTCCTGGCCCAGCAGGATCTCGTAGAGCGCCTTGAACCAGGCGCGCAGGCTCTCGAAGTCGTGGCGCTTGCCGACCTCGTAGACCTGGGTCTGGATGGCCTCGGCCTCGGCGTCCTCGGAGAGCGCCTCGAGCTCGCCCAGCAGGTCCCGGAGCGCGGCGCGCTCGCCGTCGGTCGGCGCTCTGTAGCGCTTCTGCGGCTTGACGAAGTCCCGGTAGTAGGCGACCGCATAGCCGACCAGACGGTCGAGCAAGGGCGCACTCTCCGGAGTCGCGCCCGGCGCATAGCGCGAGATGAAGCCCCAGAGCACGACCGGGTCCTCGGTATTGCAGACGCCTGCCAGGTTCAGCAGCAGGGCGAAGCTGAGCTCTCCCGTCGCGAGCGCCGGCGGCGCGGCATCATGGATGTGCCAGACGGGGTTCTCCAGGCGCTTGGCCGGATCCTCCCCGGCAAAGCGCGCGAGTAAGCTCAGGTAGTCGTCGACCGTGCGCGGGATGACGTCGAAGTAGAGCCGCTTGGCCGCGCGCGGCTTCTGGAACATGAACAGCGCCAGGCTGTCCGGCGGCGCATAGGTCAGCCACTCGTCGACCGAGAGGCCGTTGCCCTTGGACTTGGAGATCTTCTCGGCCTTCTCGTCCAGGAACAGCTCGTAGGTAAAGCCCTCGGGCGGGCGGGCTCCCAGCACACGGCAGATGCGCCCGCTCGCCTTGACCGAGTCGATCAGGTCCTTACCGGACATCTCGTAGTCGACGCCCAGCGCGGCCCAGCGCATGGCCCAATCCGGCTTCCATTGCAGCTTGCAATGGCCGCCGGTGACCGGCGTTTCGACCTTCGTGCCGTCCTCGTCCCGGTAGACGATGGTGCCGGCGGCCAGATTGCGCTCGATCACCGGGACCTGGAGCACCCGGCCGGTCCTGGCGCAGACCGGCAGGAAGGGGCTGTAGGTCTCGCGCCGCTCTGCGCCCAGGGTCGGCAGCATGATCTCCATGACCTTGTCGTAGTGCTCGAGCACCTTGAGGAGCGCCTGGTCGAAGCGGCCCGCGCGGTACAACTCGGTCGCCGACTGGAGCTCGTAGTCGAAGCCGAAGTCGTCCAGGAAGGCGCAGAGCCGCGCGTTGTTGTGGTGGCCGAAGCTCTCGTGCGTTCCGAAGGGATCGGGGATCGCGGTCAGCGGCTTGCCCAGGTGCGCGGCGACCATGTCCTGGTTCGGGATGTTGTCCGGCACCTTGCGCAGGCCGTCCATGTCGTCGGAGAAGCAGAACAGGCGAGTCGGCACGTCCGACAGGCGGTGGAAGGCCTGGCGCACCATGGTCGTGCGCACGACCTCGCCGAAGGTGCCGATGTGCGGCAGGCCGGACGGGCCGTAGCCGGTCTGCAGCAGCACGTAGCCCTTGTCCGGCGCCTTGCCGCCCAGCCGCGCGAGCAGCCGGCGCGCCTCCTCGAAGGGCCAGGCCCGCGCCTGCTCGGCGAGGTCTCGTTCGCTGGTCATGCTCTCTCCGGATCGGCGACGACGCGCGCGACCCTAGGCGCGCGGGCGCGGCCAGTCAACGGCGGGTCCGTCCGTCCGGCAGCCCGGTCGAGGCCCGGTCAGTTGCCGACGGGCGCGCTGCGTGCATCGGCGATCAGCGCGCCGACATCCACCGAGGTCAGGCTCTCGAGGAAGGCGACCAGGGCGGCGATCTCGTCCTCGCCGAGGCCGAGCGGGCGGATCATCGGGTCCAGCGCCTCGTGCGGCACGGCGCCGCGGTCGTAGAAGCGGACCACCGCCTCGAGGCTGCGCAGGGAGCCGTCGTGCATATAGGGAGCGGTCAGCGCGACGTTGCGCAGGCTCGGCGTCTTGAAGCGCCAGAGGTCGGCCGGATCGAGGGTGACCTCGTGGCGGCCGAGGTCGGTTAGGCGCGGCAGGCCGACGCTTTCGACTGCTTTGCGGTCGACCATGACCGTACGCCCCGGCGCGATCTCGACCGGCACGGGCGCGGTCGTGCGCGCCGCGACCTCGTCGGCGTGATAGCCGAGGCCGGTGTTGTGGAACGCCCCGTCCGTGAACAGCGCCGCGTCCTCGCCGACCGGGTGGCACTGCGCGCAGCCGGCCTTGCCGATGAAGAGATCGTATCCTTGCCGCTGGCGCTCGCCCAAGGCCGCGGCCTCGCCGCCGTAATACCAGCGGTCGAAGGACGCGTCGGCGGCCAGCAGGCTGCGCTCCCAGCTGGCGATGGCCTGGCCGAGGCGCCCGATGGCCGGGCCGGCGCCGAAGGCGCGCTCGAACAGGCCGGCATAGTCGGGCAGCCCGGCGATCTTGTCGATCACGTAGCCGATCGACGGGTTCGCCATTTCATCCGGGGCCAGGAGCGGGCTGATGACCTGCGTCTCCAGCGCCGTCTCGCGGCCGTCGTGGAACAGGCGTTTCTGATAGGCGACGTTCAGGATCGTCGGCGCGTTGCGCCGCAGGCCGCGGCCCTCGACACCGATGGGAGTGGCCAGCTCGTTGTTCGTGAAGCCCTGCTCCGGCACGTGGCACATGGCGCAGGACATGGTGCCGTTGTGCGACAGCCGCCGGTCGAAGAACAGCTTGCGGCCCAGCGCGATCTTCGCTGCGCTGGGCGGATTGTCCGCCGGCAGAGGGACCGGCGGCAGGCCGAGCGGCGGCTGCGCGATCCGGGCAAGGGCGGCGGCATCGACGGCGGCCGGCTCGGCCTGCGCCGGTCCGGCGATCGAAAGACATAGAAGAACACCGGCGATCGCGCTGCGCAGCCGCATGTCCTCAACCTCCCGGGCGTCGGCCGTGCCGCTCGATGAGAAGGGTCCGGATATCCGTTGCGACCAGGCGCGGATCGAGGAAGCCGAGGCTGTAGATGTTGCGGATCCGCCGCTCGGGATCGATCAGAAAGACCCTGAGCTGGTGGGTATAGGGGCCGAAGGGATCGGCCGCGTCCAGCTTGCGGCCGATCGGCTGGCCGTAGGCCTCCAGGATCGGGCCCAGTTCGGCCTCGCTGCGCGCGGTCACGAAAAGCAGATCGCCGGCCGCGCCATGGTCCTTCTGCGCGGCGCCGGCGTAGTCGGCCAAGACCTCGGGGGTGTCGTGCTCGACGTCGAAGCTCAAGGCCATGAGGCGCAGGCCGTCGCCGATCGCGGGATCCCGTCGCGCCACGAACTGCAGGTCGTAGAGCAGGGATATGGCCAGCGGGCAGCCCCGAGGGTCGCTGCAGCGGGTGTAGATGAAGGCCAGGACCGTGATCCGGCCGTCCATCAGTGTGTGCAGCTGGTGCAGCCCGCCCTTGGAATCGAGCACCCGGCCGTCCGGCGCCGGCTTGATGGCCGGCAGGCTATAGCTGCCCGGGTCGGGCGGATCGTAGTCGTACTGCTCGGAGCGGCCGAAGGAGAGCTCGGGCCGCTCGTCTCCGGGTGCCGGCGCCTTGGGGTCGTGGGCCCGCGCCGCCGGGACCGAACTCGACATGATCAGCGCGCCGGCCAGGATCGCCAAGGCGAGACGCCGCTGCCGAGGTCTAGTCGTGCACATCGCGACGCGGAGCCGGGCCGGACACGAGCCCGCGGCCGGCCCGGCCTCCCCCTCAGTTCGAATAGAGGCTCTTGGCGCCGAACCGCATGATGTGCGGCCGGCCCAGGCCCGCCTCGTTGAAGTCGATGCTGAAGCGGTGCTTCAGCTCCGTGCCGTCCCAGTCGTAGGCCTTCACGAACTGCTCGTTGTCGGCGCCCTTCTTGTCCCAGTTGGCCAGAAGCGAGGTGGTGAAGTAGAGCCGCTCTCCGTCCCAGCTTTGCGAGACCATGTTGAGTTGCTTGCCGATCACCTTCTCGTAGACCTGCTTGGGCTGGTGCGGGTCGCTCACGTCGAAAGCACGGACCGTGCCGTCCATGAAGCTGTCGATCCACAGCAACGAGTCGTCGGCGCTCAGGCTGATGTCGACCGGCAAGGGGATCTTCGAGGGATCGCCGATGTCGGCGACCGCTTTGGCCTGCCACTCGCCGGCCTCGTCCTCGTAGATCAGCCAGAGCTGGGAGGTCAGTGCCGTCGTGGTGAAGGCATAGTTGTTGCGCGGTCCCCAGGCCCAGCGGACCTCCAAAGGCGCGCCCGGGACGTGGAACACCTTCTTCGGCGTGCGCGCGTGGAAGTCCCAGAGCACGGCCGTCTGGCCGAAGCGCTTCATCGCGTCGGCGTCCTGCAGCATCTTGCCGAAGTCCATCATGTAGTTCGACCAGCCGGTGAACGACGTGGACAGCATGACGTTCTTGCGCGGCAGAACGCGCGCGTCGTAGCCGTAGCCGTCGGCGACGGACTCGATCTTCGCGCCGTTCGAATCCTCGGCGGTCGGCATCCAGTGGGTGGCGATGTGCTTGCCCTCGTTGGAGTATTCCACGAGCGCGGTCCGGCCGCCGTGATCCTTGTTGTTGGACAGCCCGGAGATGAGCATGCGCCCGGGCAGGGCATAGGCGCCGTGCGGGCCGACCACGCCGCCGCTTGCCTTTTCGAAATCGTCGATGGTCTTGACCAGCTTCGGCTTGCCCGGGTCGGCGGCGACGTCGAAGATGAAGATCTTGCTGGTATCCAGCCCGCTCACCCAGAGCTGGCGCCGGTCGTCGGTCAGTCCGCCATGATGGGCCTCGTGCCGGCCGCCGACCGAGGTGCTGGCCACCACCTTGCCGTAGCTCGACGACCCGGGCCGCACGTCGACCGTGACGAGCTTGTCCGAGCCGTCGCCCAGACCCTGGACGCCGAGCGTCCAGACGTAGACATACTCTTCCTGGCCCGTGATTTTCGCCATATAGGGAGACTGACAGGTTTCGTCGGCCAGGGCCGGCGATCCCCCCAGAGCGAGTACCAGAGTGAGTCCGCAGAGCGCCAAAAGTGTCCGTGTCATCCTTGCCCTCCCGTTTGTGAGGCTGCGCGAACCAAATGGTCGCACAGTCCGATGCCTCTCGCTTGCACCTGCGGGTTCCCTCCGGACGCACGGCGTCCAGGGCTTGTCGGTCGATGCCGGTTTGTTTTCCCCGCTCCTCTTCGCGAGCATCGCTCGCCACGCTTCCTAGCTTCTTCTGATCACGTCATCCGACGGGATAACGTTAGCAGTTCACGTGACGGCTCGTCCACTGTCCGCTCCACGTGCGAGAACCGTGCGGGACAGCGGCGGCGGTTGATCAGACCGGGTCTCGTGCAGGCGCGAACCGCCATTGCGCCGCGGGCCCCTGCAGCATCATTTCCGCGTCCGTCGCCAGCCGTAGAGGCCGCGCAGGAAGCCGCGCTCCTTGGCCATCTCGAGGAATGCGGCGCGCTGCTCGTCGGAGAGGGTGGCGAGGTAGCCGTGCAGGTCGACCATCATCTGCTCGAAGCCAGCGGCGCGGCGCTCCATACCCTGGCGCATCAGCTCGCCGAGGCGGGTCCGGTCGAGCTCGGGCTTGGCCAACTCGGCCATCAGGGCCGCGCGCCGTTCCTGGCGCAGGCCGCGCACGGCCTCGCGCCGCTCCATCGCCTTTTCGCGCAGCGCCAGCAGGCCGGCCTGCTGGGCCTCGGACAGCCCCAGTTGCTCGGCCAACTCGGCGACGCGCTGCTCGGGGGCGGCGCTGAGGCGATCGGCCTCCAGCTTGTTGTAGAGCACGCCGGCGGCGAAGAACAGGTTGAGGGCCAGGGATATGGCGAAGAGGATCCAGGGCAGTCTGGCTTTCATGGCCGCACCTCCCTAGAGGATCTCTTCGTCCGCCGGGTCGAACACGAAGCCGGCGTCGGCGATCTCCAGCTGCTCGAGCGCGACCGTGCTCTGGTATCCGGTCTGGCCGAGCTGGAAGCCGACCACGCAGGCCAGCAGCACCCCGGCCACGGCGCCGGACCAGCCGAGCGGCTGCCAGAGCGGCATGAAGACCCCGCGCAGCCGGCCCGCCAGCCAGCGCCCGGGCGGGGCGGGCACCAGGGCCGCGGCACGGCGCACCAGCGCCTCGGGCGCCGCCGCGCCCGGCTCGGCCAGGGCCTCGCGCGCCGCCAGCAGGAGATCGAGCCCCACGGGCGCGGTGGCGAGCCAAGCCTCGACCTGCTCTCTCGCGCGCCCGTCCAGCGTGCCGTCCAGATAGGCCGCCAGGGCCATTGCGTCGGGCATCTCATGGGAATCCTCGTCGGGTGCGGACACCCGCGCCTTTTCGCGCAACCGGTGCCACAGCTCCGCGTCCCGTGCCTCTCTCCGGTCTTGTTCGCTCATCTCACTTCGCTCCCCTCGTATAGATACTACGCGCCGCGCGCGGAAAATATCCCCGTTCACCGCAGTTTTCTTCAGATTCGGCTCTCAATCCGTCTCCTCGCGAAAGTGGCCGCGCAGCTTGACCAGGGCCTTGTGGTGGGTGGAGCGCACGGTCTGCGGGTTGACCCCCAGCATTTCCGCGGCATCGGCCACCTCCAGGTCCCGCCGGTACAACAGCTCCAGCACCAGCGCCTGGCGCGGCGATAGCAGGTCCGGCGGGATCTTGATCCGCTCGAAGGGCTTGGGGTCGACCGCCAGAACCGCCTCGGGCACGGCGTCCAGGGCGGCCGTGGGCGCCGACTGGCGGCGCAGGTGGTCGATCGAGGTGCTGGTCGCGATCACGGTGAGCCAGGTGCTCAGCTTGGCGCGGCCCGGGTCGTAGTTGCGCAGCAGATGGAACTCCCGGCCGCACAGCTTGACGAAGACGTCCTGGGCCACGTCATCGACCTCGTGGGCGCGCCCGGCGGGCACCAGCCGGCGCCGGACCGCGGCGAAGATCACCCGGGCGTAGCGCTGGACGAAGCGGTCCCATTCCGCCTTGTCGCCGGCCACAAGCCGGCTCAGGTCTTCGGCCGGCTCCGTCACGGGACGGAGGGGGATCGGTTGCTGCATGGCATCCGAATGTCCTACACCGCCGGTCCGTTTCGCGCCAGTGGAACGGGGCGCCGTGACGGGGAGGCCCCGGCCCCGATATACTCGCCGGCCATGACGTCTCCCGCCCGCCCAGAGAGCGCCGCGCCAAACCGGCGGATTCGGCTGCCCGATGCGCCCGTGCTGGTCGCCGGCTTCGCGGAGGCCGCCTGGCTCGGCGAGGACGGCGAGATCGCCACGCTGAAGCCCGAGGAGGCGGCCGGCCGCGCGCGGGCGGCGGCACCGATGCTCTGCCACGCCCTGGCCACGGCCCGGCGGCTCGCCTGCGACCCCTTCCCGGCCTACGACGTGCTGGAGCTCTATGCCTTCGTCCGTCCGGCCAGCTTCGCCGCGCCGACGCCGCGCGGCCTGGCCGCGGCGCTCGGGCTGGCGCCGCCCCACGGCCTGGAGGACCAAGCCGCGGCGCTGCGCGAGACCGCGGCGCGGCTGCTCGGCGAGCTGGCGGCGCGCGGCGGCGGCCGCGACCCGGACGCCGCCGAGATCGCCTGGACCATGGCCCGCGCCGGCTGGCGCTGGGGGCCGGCGGTGCTGGCGGCGCTCGGCTTCGCGGAGGGCCGGCCCGGGCCGAAGCGCGGCGTCGGCCTCCGGGTCTGGGAGCGCCTGCCGGGCTGGTCCGAGCAGGCGCCCGAGCCGCCACCGGGCAGCGCGCCGGTCGACCCGGCCGAGGCCCGCGCGCGCCTGGCCGAGCTGCTCGGCGAGGGGGCCGAGCCGCGGCCGCAGCAGGCGGACTACGCCTCGGCGGTCTCGCTCGCCTTCCGGCCGCGCGACGAGGCCGAGGCGCCTAACCTTGTGCTGGCCGAGGCCGGCACCGGCGTCGGCAAGACGCTGGGCTACCTTGCGCCCGCTAGCCTCTGGGCCGAGCGCAACGGCGGCCCGGTCTGGATCTCGACCTACACCCGCAATCTGCAGCACCAGATCGATATCGAGCTCGACCGCCTGTTCCCCGAGCCCGGCCGGAAGGCCGCGCGCGTGGTGATCCGAAAAGGCCGGGAGAACTACCTCTGCCTGCTCAATCTGGACGACGCGGTGCGGGCCCTGGCCCAGCGGCCCCAGGACACGCCAGCCGTCGGGCTCATGGCGCGCTGGGCGGCGCG
>CAMYMY010000153.1 GCA_947259625.1 uncultured Kiloniellales bacterium
GGAGTGCGTGCCGAACTTTTCTCCCTTCGGCCGCTCGCTGTAGAACCGCTCGAAGATGGCGTCCAGCTTATCTGGAGGCAGGCCCGGCCCTTCGTCCGCGACACTGACCACGATCCAGTCCCTGTCCCGCCGCGCGGCAAGGCGGATCGTGCCGCCGGGCGGCGAGAAGGACACCGCGTTTCTGATCAGATTGCGAAACACTTGGCCCAGGCGCCCCTCGAGACCCGAAACCTTGAGCAGCTGGTGTCCAGCGACATCCAGGTCGAACCGCGGGCCCTCCTCGGCAGTCGTAGCCTGCTCCACCTCGGCCAAGGCCTGCAACAACTCGCCCAGATCGACGTTTTCGCTCTCGGCGCGCGACAGTTCGGCGTCCAAGCGTGACGCGTCCGAGATATCGCTGATTAGGCGATCGAGGCGCTGCACGTCGTCCAGAATGATCGACATGAGTTTCTTTTGTTGGGCCGGGTCCTCGAGCCGCGTCACGGTTTCCACCGCACTGCGCAGCGAGGTCAGCGGGTTCTTGATCTCGTGCGCCACATCGGCGGCGAAACCCTCGATCGCGTCCAGCCGCGCCCAGAGCGCCTCGGTCATCCCGCGCAGCGCCGCAGAGAGGTCGCCGATCTCGTCGTCCCGCCGGGTGAAGTCCGGAATCTGGAACTTCCGTCCCTTGCCGTAGCGCACCAGGTCGGCCGCCTTGGCCAGGCGTCGGATCGGGCGGGCTATGGTCCCGGCGAGATAGAGCGAAAGCAGCACGGTCACCGCGGAGGCCACGCCGAACACCACCAGAATGTCGCGTCGCCTGTCGCGTACCGCGGCGGTGACATCGGTGCCGTCCTTGGAGAGCATGAGGGCGCCCAGCACCTTGCGGTACCGCTGCACCGGGACGGCGGCGGACAGGACCAGGCGACCGCCGCGATCCAGCCGCACCATACCGGGGCTCTCGCCGGTCAGGGACCGCTCGACCTCCGTGTAGTCGGTGGCGAACTGCTCGGCCGCCTCCCGGTAGCGCGGCAGGTCACCGAGGCCCGGCAGCCAGTCGGTGGCCCTGTCGTAGAACCGGGTCAGCCAGCCGGAGACCGCGGCGTCGTCCGGCGGCGGCAGCTCCAGCACCGTCACCTGGCCGCCGGGGCCCATCAGAACGAAGCTGTCTGCGAGTAGCTTGCCGTCCAGGGCAAAGACCCGCGCACGCGTTGTGGAATTGGCCAGCAGCAGGCGCATGAGGTGCCGGGTCAGCTCGGGCAGGAGGCGTTCCACGCCTGCGTTGTTCGCCACCACGGCCGTGCTGCCAAGGGAGAGCGCAAAGCTTCGGCCTTGGGTGCGTAGGCCTTCCAACTCCGCCGCAATCAAGGAATCCCGGTACTGCTCGAGGTGCATCAGGCCCAGGACCGGAATCAGCAGGACCAGGAGGTTCAGCAGCAGGATCCGCCGGGTCAGGGGCGAGCGCCAGCCGAGCCGGCTGCGCCGCCGCAGGCCCCGCTTCTTGAGCTCCGCAGGCTCCCCCCGCGAGGCCGGGCCGGGCCGGGTCTGGATCTCCGCAGTCATGAAGGTCTTCGTCCGCCCCCCTCAGCGGACCGGCCTGCCAGTGGCGGTCCGGCACGTGCTATTGGTCGCGATAGCGGTAGCCGACACCATAGAGCGTCTCGATCTGGGCGAAGTCGTCGTCCACTTGCTTGAATTTCTTGCGCAGCCGTTTGATGTGGCTGTCGATGGTCCGGTCGTCCACGTAGATATGCTCGCCGTAGGCGGCATCCATCAGCTGGTCCCGGTTCTTGACGTGACCCGGGCGCTGGGCCAGGGCCCTCAAGATCAGGAACTCGGTGACCGTCAGGTTGACCGGCTTGCCGGCCCAGGTGCAGAGGTGGCGCCCCGGATCCAGCATCAGCTGGCCGCGCGTCAGCGGCTGCTCGGTTCCGTCCGGCTCCAGCTCCTCCCGGGCCACCTTCTCGCGCCGCAGCAGAGCGCGGATCCGCTCGAGCAAGAGGCGCTGGGAGAAGGGCTTGGTAATGTAGTCGTCGGCGCCCATGCGCAGGCCCAGCACCTCGTCCACCTCGTCGTCCTTGGAGGTCAGGAAGATGATCGGCACATTGGAATTGCGGCGCAGATGGGTCAGCAGCTCCATGCCGTCCATGCGCGGCATCTTGATGTCCAGGATGGCCAGGTCCACAGGGTTGCCGGAGATCCCGCGCAGAGCCTCCGAACCGTCGGCATAGGTTCGCACCTTGAAGCCTTCGGCTTCGAGCGCCATGGACACCGAGGTCAGTATGTTCCGGTCGTCGTCGACCAGGGCTATGGTCTGCTGCATAACCGCCTTCCTCAAAGCAAGAATGTAAGCGGAGTTCCCCCGGGTTTCCACAACTGTGACACTGGCGTCCGACTATGGCGCTTTTGCGGCGCTCCCAAGGCAGGATCGGCCCCCTGCTATTGACGGCCGCCGCGCGGCGGGGCAGATCTGGCGCCATGACTGGGAATCGGGAACAGCCAGGCCAGACCGTGCGCCAGTTGATGCGCCGAACGGAGCGGGCGGCGCTCGCCACCGCCCTGGCGCGCGACGCCAGCGCCTGGCCCTACGCCTCGCTCGTGCTGGTGGCGCTCGACCACGACGCCAGCCCGCTCCTGCTGCTGTCCGACCTGGCCGACCACACCCGGAACCTAGCGGCCGATCCCCGGGTCGGGCTGCTGTTCGACGGCACGGCGGGGTGGCGCGATCCCCTGGCCGGGGCCCGCGCCTGCGTTCTGGGCCGCGTCGAGCCGGCCCCCTCGGCCCGCCTCCTGGCCCGCTACATCGCTCGCCACCCGGGGGCCGAGGCCTATGCCGGGTTCGGGGATTTCAAGCTCTACCGCGTCGCCGTGGAGCGCGCGCACCTGGTCGCCGGTTTCGGCCGGATCCACTGGATCGGGGCGGACGAGGTGCTGTACGACACGACCGGCGCCGAAGCGCTCGCCGAGGCCGAGGCCGCCATCCTCGGTCACATGAACCAGGACCACGCCGAGGCCGTCCAGCTCATCGCCCGGCAGGTTCTGGGCCTCGACGGCGACAGCTGGACGCTGGTCGGGATCGACCCGGAAGGCTGTGATCTCGGTCGGAACGGGGCGCTGGCCCGCGCGGCCTTCGACAAGAAGGTCACCGATGGCGAAGGCGTCCGGGTCGAACTGGCCCGCCTTGCCAAGCGCGCCCGGCGCCTGGCCGCTGGCAAAGAGCCTTAACGCGGGCCGGCCGTTAAGGACACTTATTAGTCTCTCTTTCAGACTCTCCCGTGGAAAATGAATCTTCGTGGAGGTTGCAGTTCTGTTGCGTTAAATTCTAGTACTAGGCGCACTCGGGGACCCTTGATACGTCGGATTGCAGACTCGTTGGCGGTATTCATGGCCGCCCTGTCCGTGGCTTCGGCGGCCCAGCCGCCGCCGCCGGTCTGCGATCGTCTGGCGATCCGACCAGGCCTCCTGCTCAGCCTCGACGAGACGCGGACCCAGGGCGAACTCCACGGTGAACCCTTCTTGGCGGCTTGCGGCGTGTTCCTGCGCCACTGGCGGCCGGCGGCGGCAGATATGGCCGACGCCTTCTACGGGAGCGGCGCGGAAGCCTTGGAAAAGGACGACTTCGGCCGGGCGATCCGCCACCTTACCGCGGCACTCGGGGTTCGTGGCCTGAGCCGAGAGCATTTGGCCTTTCTCTACAGCGAGCGCGGCCGCATCTTCAACGAGAGCGGCGATTACGATCGCGCGGTTCAAGACCTATCGGACTCTCTTCGCTACGGCCCGCAGGACACCACTACGCTCTACCGCCGCGGCATCGCGTACTGGAATTCCGGCGACTACGAGAGATCGGTCGAGGACTTCACCACGGCGATCAGGCTCGATCCCGAGGACGCCGCACTGTACAGGGAGCGCGGCGATGCCTATAGGTCCATGGACCGGCTCGACCACGCCATGGCCGACCTCAACGGCGTTCTCAAAAGCAACCCCGAGGACGAGAAGGCCTATCGCTATCGGGCCGCGGCCCACGAACAGAATGGCCGGCGCGACCTCGCGATCGAGGACTATACCGCTGCTATCCGGCTCGCCCCGGACAAGCCCGAAGCCTATCTGGACCGCGGCTGGATCCATCACATGGACAACAACTACCAGCGTGCGATCGAGGACTACAGCGCCGCCCTGCGGATCGACCCCGAGGACGCGTTGACCTTCAACAATCGATGTTTGGTGCACGTCGAGCTGGGCGGTTACGACCAAGCTTTGGAGGACTGCGGCCGGTCGATCAAACTCGGACTCGCGCCGAACCTGCACTGGGCCTACGACAATCGCGCCAGGGCCTACCTCGAGAAAGGCCAGCACGAGCGGGCGATCCAGGACTACACGAAAGTGCTCGAGTTGCATCCGGACGACGCCAGCGCCTTCTACGGTCGCGGCCGCGCCTTCGAGGCGAAGGGCGAAACGGGCCGCGCCCGAGAGGACTATGAGGAGGCCTATCGCTTGGAGCCCGACGATCCGGACTACAGGGCGGCCTACCTGGCGGCCGGCCCGACTACGCTAATTTCCGTGATCGCGCTCGCCTTGATGGGAACGAGCGCTCTGGGAACGCTGGGCTACCGCAAGCGCTGGCGGCCGCAATACACCTGGATCCTCATGCTTGCCAGCATCGGCCTGTCCATCGGGGCACTGGCCTATTACTCCTGATCCCTACCGCCGATGCCGTGGGGCGCGTCCGGAGCGCGAATCCCCTGTGGCGTCCGGAGGCCGGATGCGGTAACTCTGGAGTGTAACGGGAAGCGAGGGCGGGAGATCCGCGGCCTGCCGTGGGGCCGACCGGCCCGGCCAGCAAGGGAGAATGCCGCGTGACCGACAAGGGACCGGTTATCAGCCGTTTCGGCTTGGACCACCACGGCGTCCGCAACTACAACATGGCGCGCTGGAACCTGGGCGTGCCGGATCTGATCGAGGAGACGCTGCGGCGCGGCGACGGCGCGCTGGCGGAGGGCGGGGCGCTCGTCGTGCTGACCGGCCAGCACACCGGCCGCTCGCCCAACGACAAATTCACCGTCGAGGAGCCGGACACTTCCGGGGACATCTGGTGGGGCGACACCAACGTCGCGATTTCGGAAGCCGGGTTCGAAGGCCTGTACAAGAAGGTGCTCGCCTATTTCGAGAACCGCGACCTCTTCGTCCAGGACCTCCATGCCGGCGCCGATCCGGAATACCGCCTGCCGGTGCGCGTGGTGAGCGAGAGCGCCTGGCACAGCATCTTCGCGCGCAACATGTTCATCCGCCCCGGGCACGACGCGCTCGCCGACTTCGAACCGGCCTTCACCGTCCTCCATGCCCCCTACCTCGAGGCCGATCCCGCTCAGGACGGCACCAACTCGGGCACCTTTATCGTGGTCAGCTTCGCCCGGCGTCTGGTGCTGGTCGGCGGCACCAGCTATGCCGGCGAGATCAAGAAGTCGATCTTCGCCGTGCTCAACTTCCTGTTGCCCGAGCGCGGTGTTCTTCCGATGCACTGCTCGGCCAACATCGGCCCGGCCGGCGATGCGGCGATCTTCTTCGGCCTCTCGGGCACGGGCAAGACGACGCTCTCGGCCGACGGCACGCGCAGCCTGATCGGCGACGACGAGCACGGCTGGTCGGCCAAGGGCGTGTTCAACTTCGAGGGCGGCTGCTACGCCAAGGTGATCAACCTCTCGGCCGAGGCGGAGCCCGAGATCTATGCCACGACCAGGCGCTTCGGCACGATCCTCGAGAACGTGGTCATGGACCCGCAGACACGCCGGCTTGACCTGGACGACAACCGTCATACCGAGAACACCCGGGCCAGCTACCCGCTGGATTTCATCCCCAACGTCAACCTGAGCGGCCAGGGTGGCCACCCCAGGAACATCGTCATGCTGACGGCCGATGCCTTCGGCGTGCTGCCGCCGATCTCGCGCCTTTCGCCCGAGCAGGCGATGTACCACTTTCTGTCCGGCTATACCGCGCGGGTCGCGGGCACCGAGAAGGGCCTGGGCAAGGAGCCGGCGGCGACCTTCTCGACCTGTTTCGGCGCGCCCTTCATGCCGCGCCACCCCTCGGTCTATGCCGGGATGCTGGGCCGAAGGATGGCGGAGACCGGGGCCAAGTGCTGGCTGGTCAACACCGGCTGGTCCGGCGGCGCCTACGGCGTCGGCCAGCGCATGGCGATCGCCCACACCCGGGCCATGGTGCGCGCGGCGCTCGACGGGCGCCTGGCCGAGGTGGCGACCACGACGCACCCGGACTTCGGCCTGGCGATCCCCCAGGCCTGCCCCGAGGTGCCCGAAGGCGTGCTCGACCCCAAGGGCACCTGGGCCGACAAACGGGCCTACGACCAGACCGCGCGTGAGCTGACCAAGCGCTTCGAGACCAACTTCAAGCAATTCGAGTCCTACGTCGGCCCCGAGGTCAAGGCGGCAGGCATTCACAGCGCCGCCTGAGCGCGAGGCGCTGCCCGGCGGACCGGGAGGATTTCATGAGCAAATCGGAAACCGCGATCGTCGTCGGGGTCGGCCCGGGCCTGGGCCTCGCCCTGGTCAAGATCTTTGCCGGCGCCGGCATGGCCGTCGCCATGGCCGCGCGCAACGAGGAACACTTGGCGGCCTTCGAGACGGGCGACCTGGGTGACCGGATCAGGGCCTATCCCTGCGACAGCACGGACCTGAATTCGGTCACGGCCCTGTTCGACCGGGCCGCGGCCGAGCTCGGCGAGCCGGACCTGGTGGTCTACAACGCCGGGGCGTTCCGACCGGGCAGCATCCTGGAGATCACCGCCGAGGACTTCGAACGCTGCTGGCGGATCGGTTGCCTGGGCGGCTTCCTGGTCGGCCAGGCCGCGGCCCGGCGCATGGTCCCGCGCGGAGCGGGCACGATCCTTTTCACCGGCGCGACCGCGGCGCTCCGCGGCTCGGCCAATTTCGCCAACCTGGCGGTGCCCAAGTTCGGCCTGCGCGCACTCGCCCAGTCCATGGCGCGCGAGCTGGGCCCGCAGGGCATCCACGTGGCCCACGTGGTGATCGACGGCCAGATCGACTCCGAGCGCTCGCACCACCTGCTCGAGGAGCGGGGGCCCGACTCCCTGCTCGCACCCGGCGATATCGCCGGATCCTACCTGCACCTGCACCGTCAGGCCAAGAACGCCTGGACCCAGGAGCTCGACCTGCGCCCCTGGGTCGAGAAGTTCTGAGGCGCCTCGGCCGGCGTCAACCGGCTGGGTCGTCCGGCTCGGACAGGTCGTCCAGCAATTCGGCAACCAGGGTGTCCGTTGCGGCAGCGCCGGCCTCGACCGTGGGCGCGGCTTCCGGCGTAACGTCGTCCACGGCCCCGGCGTCCTCGTCCTCCGCCGGCGCTTCGTCGCCCTCCACGACATCCTCGGCCGGTGCAGCAAAGGCCTCTTCCGGGTCGATCCCCCTAGCGATGCGCGAGACGATCTGGCCGAAGGGGACCTTTTCGCCCTCCGCCGACTCCGCGTCGGTGCGGTCGGCCAGGAAGGCGCGGGCCTGATGGGCCGGCGACTGCTCCGATTTGCCGGGCCGGGCGGCCTCCGCGGCTTTCTCGCCGGCCTCCGAGATGCGGATCTCGACCGCGGCGGTCGCGCCGCCCGGCTTGGCCGGGGCGGCGGTTTCGGCGCCGTCCTGCCGGGCGCGGCCGCCCGGGTCGGCCCGCGCCTTGGGGGCAAGGGTCTTCGTGACAGGGGTGGTTTCCATACTGGGTCTCCAGACTGCAATGAACCTTGGCCTGCTCAAGCAAAGGCCGTGCCAAGGCCAAGCTCTTGGCATTCCACCGTTCCGACCGCTTGGGGCCCGGCCGGCGAGCCGCGGGCAGCATGGGCCGGGCGGCAGAATCTGCCCAGCGGGCTGGACGGCCTGCCACGGGCCTGCGATCATCCGGCTCATGATCGGAAGTCTCGACGCCCTCGTTGCCGCCACGGTGCTGTTCGTCGCAGGGCATTTCCTGCTCACCAGCCTGCCGCCGCG
>CAMYMY010000154.1 GCA_947259625.1 uncultured Kiloniellales bacterium
TAGGCGGATAGAGTTGAAGCTGACGCAGCGGTGAGAAGGTCGGCGATAGCCGCTATGACGGACGCCAAAAAGCCCGCCGCGAGGCGGGCTTAGTGATTGATTTTCCTTGACGTTTATTGGGTCGCAGAGGCCTGCAACCAACCTGATCTGCTTTTTTCTGCCATAGCGCTCGATACCAGGTTTGCAAAGAAACCCGAACGCTTGGAACTTCTTTGGAGAATCGCGCGCGGGCGGCTAGAACTGGGCCGCCAGCTTCTCCATGCACGCGCGCGCGACGTCGCGATTGGGATCGCTCGAGCCCGGCATCGTGGCCCAGCCGGCTTTCATGAGCATATCGCTGCGCTGGTAGTTGCTGGTGTCCTTCAACTGGGCGAGCGTCGCCACGACCAGCGGGTCCTGGCTGGACTGCTCGAGGCAGATCGGCACCAGGGCGGCGACGACTTCGAGCCGCGCCTGTTCGGACGCCATTTGCTTGGCCGTACCGCCGGTCACCCATCCGCCCCATGAGAAGCCGACGATCGCAAGCGCAACGGCGCCGACCGCGGCACCTTGGAGTCCAGGTTTCAGCCATTCGGGGGTTTTCATCTGCGTTTCTTTCCGCTTAGGGAAAAACGATTTCTCCCTCTAATATTCCTCACTGTATAGGAAAAATAGATAAAATACCAGTTAAATCTTTTCCAAAATAAATTATCTGCAGATTTTCCGATCAACTTGCTGATAACAATGTTTTTATTTATGTTTCTGGACCGACTATTATACCGGTTTGCAGGCGATTTCCTTGCACCCGGTCGAGGCACCCGGTCGAGGCGGAGGCCGAAGCATTGCGACGTCGCACGACCGCCTGCTCGGCCTGCGGCTCAAACAGGCCTTCACCTCGCTAGTTCGCGCAAACGCGGTGCCAACTGGGCCGGGCTCGAAAAGGACCGGGTATTTTCAGAAATCCGCCGCTGCCAGGAGGTAGGCGCCCTTGCGGGTTCGCGAATAGGCCTTGCGGGCGGCTTCAAGGATCCGATCCCGTGCGGCATCGAACGCCTCCAGACACCCCGCTTCCGCGTGCCTCGTCTGCGAATTCAGCTTGTGGAGAGCGCTCACCTCCACGAAAAACGAAATCTCCAGCGCGCTGTCGTACCCCCAAAAACGGACGAGATTTCTCTTCTCATCGTAGCTCCGGCTCCAGTTCGGGAAATTCAGTGTCATGGCTGGATATCCTAACTGCCGCGGCGCGGCGGCAACTCGATCTTCATGACCGTGTCTCACCGATGACACGACCGGGCGTTCGTCGAATCGGTTGCACCGGACTCCGTTTACGGGTATCGCCGGATTGTCGCGCGGCCAGTGTTTCCGGCCGCCTGCCTCGCCTTCGGCACTTTTGCAACACGCGGCTTAGCGCCACATATCGGACAAGCGACGACCTCCTTTCTCAGGTCATAATACTTAGTCGCACACTCCGGGCAGACGTGCTTCGACCCACGGTCTGATATGTTCATATCTTCGGGTTCCTCGATTGACGCATGCAGCCCGACCGCCTGGCGGCGGGGCTCCACAAAAAGCCATCTCACCCCCGCCTGCCGCAGCATTCGGAGGCGAAGTGGCGGCTCAGTCGCGCGATGTGACACACACTTGGAGTGCCGGCGGTCGCGCACCGGATTTCCGAACGTCCCCGACACCTGCCGGTTCCTCCGCCGGCAAGATGCGCACAGCTCGGGCAAAGCCAACCCCATTCCGATGGAGCGCTGTCCGGCACACCTCGCCCTTTGCATTGTCCGCGGCCAATCGGACCGAGACTCTGGGACGGGCCACTACCGGCGCCTGCTGACGGGACGGGTCTGCTGGGGCACGCCCATCCGCCACGCAGCCGTGCTTTTGCAGCGAGAACAGATACGCTCGCCGGCCCACTCGCTGTCGAACGTGGCCTGGCACCTGAGGCACTGGCGAACCTTGGGGACATCCCTGGGCGGCTGATCGCTTGGCGCATATGTCGCTGGGAAATAGTTCATGACTGCTCCTTCGCGCGGTCGCACAGTCGGGCGAGATCGCCGAGCGCATGCGCGATGAGCTCCTTGCGGCGCGGGTCCTGCGCGTCCGGCGTGGCGGCGAAGAGCTGTATGAGATACTGCGCCTTGGCCGCGGCCTCCGGCCAGGTCTCCGCCGGAGCGGCCAGGAGAAGTTGCTCGAGCTCTTCCTGGCGACGTCGCAAGGCCGCCTGATCAACCTCGAACTCATGCAGGCGCTGACGGCGAATGTCAGTCGCTTTCTGAGCGGCCATGCCGCGATGCTCGTCGAGGTCGACCGGGTCGTCCGTCATCGTCTCGTACCTTAATCTTCCGGTTGCCGGTTCTAATCAGGCCGCTTCAAGGCAAGCGCGCCGCCGTTCTTGCCCGTGTGATCCAAGAAAAGGCATTCCTGATGTTCCCGAGGGGTGTGGGCCGACGCAGCCGCGGTGCCCGTTCGGCCGCCCACAGCAGGTCGACCGTGAAGCGCTCGATTTCGCTCCGCCTGAGCCAAGACGCATGGGGAACGGTATCGTTGAATGCCCGCAGGCTTTCGGCTGTACGGGTGCGCAGATCTTTCAACGCGCGCCGAACCTCTGGATGTCCGAATTGGTCTGTGCGGTTCATTTGGATGCCTCTTTCGAGTCCGAATACATATGGCGGTCGTCCCTCTGCGGCGTGCTCCTTCCCCCACGGCGCCAGCTTCCGGTGGGTGGCGGCGGGATTTCCGCTGTTCCTTCCAGCGTCTTTCGACCGCTATCCGTGTCGGCCGGCTAGGCGGCCCGGCGGCCGCGCGCCCGCGCGAGAACCTTCGCGCGCAGGCGACCCCGCACCCCGATCGGGTCATGCCGGTCCACGGCCGGACCCGCCGGCGTCCCGGATCCGGGCTCCAGGGACTGCCCCCGGCCCCACGCCCGATCCTCGAGCGCCTGCTCGAGGCTCCGGACGGGCCGTTCCAGATACGAACTGGTCATGTCGGTCGCTGCTCCGCAGCCGCAATCGATGGTCGCGCCGGTATCTCCGCGGGCGCCTGGTCGCGCTTCAGAGCCGCGTCCAGTTCATTCGGATCGATTGTCATCGCCCGCGTAAGGCCCGGATTACCGGACGTTGCGTGCAGGCGGATCACGGTCGATATCCGCCGGTAGGCCGGAAACGAGATGCCTTCCAGAAGCGCCTCATCCGTTTCCACGATATAGGCGCCGGCCGGCAGCACCTCATCGAGCCCGCCCAAGACGAAGGGCCTCCCGAAGGTCACCGTCTTGCTGCTCGTGCGTATCGTCATCGGATGCGTCCTGGTTGGCGGCCTTACCGTGCGATCGAGCGGCGACGGAGAAGGGCCAGGCCCTCCTCCATCCCGATTGCTACGACTTGGGCGCGGGCGCGACTTCGGCCGGCGTATTCTCCGGCTGGGCGGCCGGCTGATCGGCTGCCGGCGCGGGCTTGGACTTGTCGGCAGGGGTGTCTTTGCGCGAAGCCTCTTGTGCCGCGGACCATTTCTTAAATGACATGTGATTCTTCTTTCGTTGCAGCAGCAACAATTTGCCGCTGGTAGATATATGATGCTTAGATAAATAGCTTACAATGAATAATATGGTTTATTTTTTGATAATATTTGTTCGAGGCAAAAAACTCGACGATACAGTACATAGTTTTCTTTTTATTTTTTTTAGCAGTAAAGAATTTTTTATTTGGAGTACGAACTAAGAATTTGCGCGGGTCTGTGCTCTGACGCAAGCGTGCGAACAAGAGCGGAACGATGGCGAGGCAGATTGATACGCCTGCGGAACGGACCCGGTCTTGCAGAGGTAGTGTGCCGGGGCCTGGCCGCCAGCCGTGTCGGCGTAGTGGATCGCGCCGCCGTGGATCCTCGGCGCGCCTTCGCCGGACCGCCAGGCTCTGACCCGGTGCAGGTCGTAGGTCCCGCGCAACCGGCCCGACTCGCTGATCGCCTTCTCGCAAGTGAGCCGCGGACAGACACCCTCGGCGTTTTCGTCCCGCGGCGCCTCGCAGTTGCGGACCCGCATCGAACCGTCGCGGGAACCGATCCCGGGTTGGGTATGGAGCGAGGTGAAGACGAACGCCAAAAACAGGCCGTAGCCGGCAAGGACCGCGATGACGGCGACGACCGCGAGCCGCTTGATCCGGGACTTCCGGGATTTGTTCATGCGAGGCCCTCCGAGGGGGGCGCCCAGCGGTGATGCTCGGGCCGGCGCCCCACGTCGGCATAGCGCGGCACGGCCTCGCGAAGGATTAAAGCCGATGACGTAGAGGATCTTTCGCGCTTTCTGCGCCGGGATCGTGGCTGAACCGGTCGGGCGATTGCTCCATCCGTACCGCGGGTTGGAAGCGCTGGCTGCAAGCCGCGAATTGATTCACGAAGTTCAGTCGACGATCTCGATGGTCGTTGAGACCAGGCATTTGTGCTCGTTGTCGAGCAGGAAGCCGAAGGCCTTTCCCTTCTTTCTGATGCTCTTTATCACCGGGTACCGGTTTCTCTCTTCCTTCTCGATCTTTACGTACGAAAAGAAGTGCTCGTAGGCGTCCTCCTTGACGTTGCTGTCGTAATGATCGCGGGTCGGCTCGACCAAGCCATCGTAGCTCTTGTCCAGCGCCATCTTCCAGAAGTCGCTGAGAAACATCGTATCGCTGGGCGGGATGGACTCCTTGACGAAGGCCAAGACATCGATGTCGCCGTCCTTGACCCGACTCCCCTTGATGTTCTTGGCGCGCCGATAGTTTCTCCGCAATGCGTCGCCACCGGCATCGTCCACGAAGTCCTTGTGCCCGTGGAACTGCGCGTGAAAGGACAGATCGTCCCGGGGCACCGAGATCACGAGCCAAAGATGATCCGAAGGTATTTTCCCGACGTCGGGTCTTTGGATGTCCAGAACCAGCCAGAGAGACTGGTTGTAGCTTCCGAGCGAAACGGCGGGTCTCGAAGTCCCGACATCGCTGGAAGCCACGGGATAGCGCGGGGTCTTGTTGTCCACGTACACGTATTTGTAACCGAAACCCCCGGGGGGAAGCTTTGCCTTTTCAGCTTCCGAGAGGCGCTTCATCGGAGCGAAGTAAAGGGCGTCCGCGGGCTTGACCGAAAGCCACGCCGGTGGATCGCAGTCGGATGCGAGGTCTTCGAGGCCCCAAAGATCCGTCTGTGCGGCCGCCCCGATCGTCCACGTCGCAACGGCAACAAAGGACGCACACCCCCAATACTTATGCATTTCAACCTCCCTACGGACAGGCCGTTCCGTGGAACAGAGCGTTCGTGCTCCGGGCTATGTTCTTCCAAGGGCAATCGACGCGAGCTGCGTCGTAGTCGTTCGCCGCAATTCTCGTTATCCCGTCCGAGAAGGACGTCCAGTATGTCTTCCAGTCCTCCTCGGCAATGTCGTCCGGGCGCTTGATCTGAATCGGAGCCTGATAGATCAACGACGATAATTCGAGGAAAGCCTCATGGCAGACCTTCTTTTGCCGCGTATGCCCCGAATCGACTGTGTCCGCGAGCCGCACCAACGGTCCGAAACCCTTGTCGCAGTTGAAGCGCATGACGCCGAGGACACGGCTGACCTTGGCGACCGCCTCGGCCTGTGCCTGGCGCTCCCGTTCTCCAGAGGCACGAAGGTCACTCGCGTAATCGAGGACGCCGGTGAGTCCGGCCCAAACAGCGGCCGCAAACGAAAATATGATCACCGCCTTGCCGTGGAATTTCTCCAACCTTGAAGCTTTTGGCCGTCCTGCATTCTCGTCCTGATCAGTCATCACCGAGCCCCTGCCTCCTCGTTTCCGGGTCGCGGCGGCCTATCTTGCCCGCCTGAGCAGCCCCCTAACCTCTCATTTCGGACACTCGCGGTAGATCGAATTCTCGGGCAATACTACCAGTCCCTGTGTCGCTCCGATAGCCCTCCGGCGGGGGAGAATCCGCTGTTGGGATTTCGGGGACACACGCCTTTTTTCAGGCGCCAGGGTCGTTACCCTATGGCCGCAAGGGGTGGGCGCCCTCGTGAATTCCGTGGGCGGTGCAATTGACTTCCCGTGGCGCTCAAGGAGGGCGACTCGGGAAGACACGCGGCGCGCGACGGTCAGAGTACCGTCAATGCTGCTTTCGCTTGATGTGTCCGCCGAACTTGTCGAGCCAGAGCGCCATGATCTCGCTGGCCGCATCCTTCAGATGTTCGGGATTGCGCCCCGATCGCCCCGCATCCAACAGCGTGATCGCAAAGGCCTTGGCCTGGGCCATGTACATTTCGGAACGGCTGAACCTCTCTTCGTGGGCACAGGCCCCGAACATCATGTTGGCGAGTTCGGTGACCCGTTCGCTGTCGGCATCCTCCGCCATTTCGTTCACCCACCATTGGGCGGGGGTTTCTTCCGGCGCCATCGATCGTCTTCCCATGTATCCGGCCCATGTATCCGGCCCATGTATCCGGCCCATCCATCCGGCCCATCCATCCGGCCACGGGGCTTCAGTGTGCTGGGATCGGCATCCCGATTTCAACGCCTTATCCTGCGGGGAAGTAAAAGGCGGACATGATCTCCACGCGCTTTATGTCGTGATCCTTCAGGATCCGCACCGCCTTGGTCGGGCGTTCCGAGTAGAGTGCCATCAGGAGGTCCGCGCCGGTGACCTCCTCGCTGGTCCTGGGTTCGACCTGCGGGCCGGACCGCTCACCGGCTTGCACGGAGGACTGCACATGAAGCGTCGCGCGCTCCACGGTCCGGTTGAAGTCGTCACCTTGCCTGGCGTTTCCCGGGGCATCCGGCGAGGCCGGGCCGGACGGCTCGTCATCGATGCAGGCCGTCAGGTCGGCGCGCAGGCGTTCGAGATCCGCCTCGACGGCCTCGAACAGCGCGCGGGCGTCGGCGTCCTCGGTCAAGGCCAGGAGCAGATGCTCCACCGTGGCCTCTTCGTGGCACCGCTCGCTCGCCAGGCCGAGCGCACGGCCCACGGTCTTTTCCGCCCGATCCGAGAGCATATCTAAAGCTAGCTTCGCTTTGACGGCGCGGTCAAGCGCGGTGGGTGAGCGCCCGGCGGCCCCGCCCCTTCAGGCGCGGCCTGGGCCCGCATGATCGCAGGATCGATGGCTGTCTCCGCGCCGCCCGGGTCCGACGGCGACGCCACGGAAAATGGTGTCAGAGTCGATTTTTCGCCGGCGCGCGGTGGTTAAATCTGTTTACTTTCAATAGGTTAGATCGCGGTACGCCGCCCTGACTGCCCCCTAACCAATTGAAATCAAACGAAGTTTTACTGCGCATGGGCTCGTTTGCTTTTTTTCTCCCGGCACGCCGCCGGGCGGCTTGCGCGGCGGCGGCGGCGCCACGGTCCGTCCGGTCGGGGCGTGCGGGCCTCGGGTCGCGCGCCCCGTGCGCCCGGCGCGGTCCCGTGCTAAGCTCGCGCCCGACCATCCGCTTGATTGGGGGAGCCTCGACATGCTGGACACGACGATCGCCGGGAGCCTGCCCAAGCCGTCATGGCTGGCCGAGCCCGAGAAGCTGTGGGCGCCCTGGCGCCTCGAGGGCGCCGAGCTCGAGCGCGCCAAGCAGGACGCCGCCCTGGTCTGGCTCAAGGAGCAGGAGGACTGCGGCATCGACATCGTCGCCAACGGCGAGCAGTTCCGCACCCACTTCGTGCACGGCTTCCTCGAGACGATCGAGGGCATCGACTGGACCAGGAAGACCAAGATGGGCATCCGCGACGACCGCTACGTCGTCGAGGTGCCGACAGTGACCGGCCCGGTGCGGCGCCCGGGTTCGGTGCACGGCGAGGAGGCGCGCTTCACCCGGGCGCACACGACCAAGCGGCTCAAGTTCACCCTCCCGGGGCCGATGACCATCTGCGACACCATCGCCGACGCCCACTACGGCAAGCGCGCCGACATGGCCATGGCCTTCGCCCAATTGCTCAACGAGGAGGCGCGCGAGCTGGAGGCCCTCGGCGTCGACCTGATCCAGTTCGACGAGCCGGCC
>CAMYMY010000155.1 GCA_947259625.1 uncultured Kiloniellales bacterium
GTCGTTCCAGAACTGCTTGATCCAGGGCTTGTGCTCGACCGCGAACTTGGTGATCTCGCCCCAGATGCGGCGCATGTTGTCCTCGTCCTTGTAGGCGTCGAGCATGCGGTTGGACGGCACCTTGCCGACGCGGTCGAGGTAGAGGCCGATGCCCGCCATCATCGAGTGCGGCCGGCCCTGGACCTTGCCCTTCATCTCCGGCAGCCAGAGGTCGCCGTAGCTCAGGTCCTTGTATTCGCGCGACCACTTGTCGGTGCGCCAGGACATCGCTTCGGTGCCCCAGACGTAAGGCAGATGATGGTTCTTGCCGTCCCAGGTCCAGGCATCGGTGGAGGCCTTCATCATCGCGCTTTCCACCTTGTCGACCGGAACCCGATTCATGTCCCAGCCCTGCAGCAGGCCGAGCGGCTGCCATTGGGGTGTGCGGTCGAGCGTCGGGCTGATGATGTCGAAACCGCGGCCCTTGGTCGCCTTCATCTTGTTGATCAGTTCCTCGTTGGAACCGAAGTTGGTGACCTTGATGCTGACGCCGGTATCCGCCTCGAACTTGTCGCGGACCGATTGCGGAATGTATCCGGTCCAGATCAATACCTTGAGCTCGCCGGACGCGGCCTTGGCCTCTTCGGTGAGGAGGTAGGGCCCGAGCGCCGCGAGGGCTCCGGCCGCCGCCGCGCCCTTGAGCACCGAACGCCGGTTGAAGTCGCGCGCCGCGCGGAGCGTCCTTGCGCCGGAAGAGTCTCGTTTGGTCTTGTCTTGCATGTTGGAAGTCTCCCAATGACGGGCCTTGAACGCTCGCATTCGGCGTCGGCCCTATCCGATGTTGTTTTGCCGCCTGTGACTTTGGCAGGCGCGTTTTGCTTGAGTCAAGGCTCGCGGTCGCACCGCGATCCCTCTCTCCGAAACAGAGTTTGGATATGTTGCCTGCCCGGTCTACCTCCCCATTTTCGAGACTAGTTGCCGACAGCGCAGGGCGCTAGGGCCAATTCGCCGCGACCGGTGAGGCCAAAGCCGGTTAGGCCGCGCGGGCGCCGTAGTAGAGCATCACGCTGTGCCTCGCCTCGGCGAAGAACAGCCAGCGTTCTGCGGCCGGCCAGCCTGAGGTGAGCACGGCGAGGGCCGAGAAGATCAGGGTCGCCGCGAAACCGACCGCAAGCGCAATCCGGCGCAGTTTGTCTGCGTGCTTGCGGGCGATTCGAAACCCCATCTCGCGCATGAGATAGTTCTCTTGGGTGTGCGGCGGATCGAGCAGGCGCACCTTGCCGAATGCGGCCAGACCGGTTGCGCTCTCCGGCGTGCTGGTGCCCGTGTCGCCGTCGACCGCGCGCCAATAGACGAGCTTCAGGCCCCAGGCGAGCAGCACGCTGGCCGCGGCGAGCAGATCGCTCCAAAGCGCGCCGGGGCCGAAGAGGTGCAGAACGACGCTCAGCCACAGCGCTCCGGTCATCAGCGCGAAGGCCAGATAGACCGGCACCACCCAGCGGTTATGCCACTGCCGGATGGTCTCGAGGCTGGCATAGATCATCGCGGTGCAGACGACCGTGATCAGGGCGCCCAGCGCGGCGAGCAGGCCGGCCAGGGCCCAGGCGTCGCCCGCGGTCTCGAAGACCACCCAGCCGATCGCGAAGATCCCCGCCGGCACGTAGGTGATCACCGCGATGACGCCCTCGCGCGACAGCCAGGACGAGCGCCACTGGCTGAGCGCCCGCCAGGCACGCTCGGGATGGCCCAGGTGAAAGGTCGAGGCGAGCAGGCCGAGGCTGATCGCGCCGAGCGCAAGCCCCATGGCCGCGAGCCCGAGCCAGCGCTCGGCCGGAATCAAGCCTGTGGGCACGGCGATGCCGAGCAGGAACAGCAGGCCGTAGCCGAGGCCGGACGAGGTCGTGAACAGGATGACGGAGGAGGCGGGGTGCATGGCGGGCTCCTTGAGGCTTGTCCAGTTTCATGCCCGATGACTTGATACCGGCAAGATTACCGCAAGCGCCGCCATGGATCCTGCGCATGCGCTTTAGCGCCTGCGGCTCGAAATGAAAAGTGCAAACGAGGGCTGCGGGATGGTTGTCAACATTGATGATTTTGCAACCCTGCTATGACCAAATCACAGGGCATCCTTGACGCGCGTCATGGCCCTGGCCGGCCGAAACTGATTGACTGGCCCGACGATACCACAAGTCGCCTGCGATGGCAGCAACCTGCCAGAAAGTGAGGCGATATGACAAGCAAACTCAATCTCGCAGCAGCGATCTGTTTGTCGGCACTGACCGCCGGGGCGGCAGAGGCCGGGTCGATCCGAAACAACAGTCCGATCACTACTATAGGCGGCGTAGCGCAAGATGCGATGCGCCGAAACGGCGGCCTCATCACCGTCGCCGGAGTGCTGGGTCACACCGCATCCGGCGCAAGCGACCTCGAAGGTTTCGACGACTACATCTTCGTGGCCGCGGGCAATCGGATTCTTTTCGCCGAGCTAAAGGCGGCGATCTACCAGAGTCGCGGCAGTGGGCACGGTGGTCACGATGAACACATGGAAGCGGCCGCGGCGGACGAAGGTGGCTGCGGCGGCGGAGGACGCGGCAGAACATGCCTTCAGCTGTTGGATGCCCAGGAAAACGTCCTGTGCTGGGCGGAGCGGCCCAAGCACCCGGGATGGTGGGGCGGCGACCCGCATCTGGCTTGTGTTCTCGACTATCCCAGGGGCAGGCCGAGGCGTTTGACGCTTAGGGTCTCCCTGGCCGACGAGGATTGCAG
Source organism: uncultured Kiloniellales bacterium (assembly GCA_947259625.1). Lineage (GTDB taxonomy): Bacteria > Pseudomonadota > Alphaproteobacteria > Kiloniellales > JAKSDN01 > CAMYKD01. The sequence continues at coordinate 2,746 of CAMYMY010000155.1, forward strand.
CGATAACGTTTATCCCCTGGTGCCCCTGACGCATGACCACGGGCCTTTTGCCTTGCCCTATCTTCTGACTGTGCAGTCCAAGGCAATCGCCTCCGAAGGTCCTGTCTCAAGGCCCAGGCCATGGATTCGAAATCGCTTCTGATCTAGGGGCAGGTACCGCACCTCGTCCGTTTGCCTGCAATCATCGCTGACAGCGACCGGCCTCTCGGGCTTGGTGATTTCTGCCCCATCTTTGGGAAAGGAGATGGCGATGAAACCCTCGACTCTGACTACGGCGATCTCGGCGATTTCGCTCGTTGTCGCTGCAGCATTTGGTGCCGGGCAATCCTTTGCCGCATCAAGCAAGTCTGTTCCACAGCTCGCCGATGTGCCCAGAGCACCCGGGGGTGGAGGACCCGGGGGCGGAGGACCCGGGGGCGGAGGATCCGGGGGTGGAGGATCCGGGGGTGGAGGACCCACCGGCACGGGAGACCTCTACGGCGACCTGTATATTATCGATCGCGACGAGAACGGCGTGCCGATCCTCTACTTGTGGGAGGACGTCGATACGGACGGCTATCTCGAGCCGGTCCGCGACGATACTGGCTTTGCCAATCCGATCACCAAAGGGATCATCGATCCTGCGGAGCTTGGTCTGGACTGGGAGCAGTGTTATGTGGCCGTTGTGGAAACCGGCTGCCTCATTCCTCTGAACGAAGAGGGTGAAGTCGCGGAAAGCGACGGTTTTCTGCTCCAAGAGGTCGAATTCGGACGTCTGAACATCGGTCGAGCGCCCGAGAAGGTTCTGAAGAAGCAGTTGGCGGATGTCCTGGGGACACTCTGCGACTCCGAGAGCCCGCTGGAGCTCGATCCTGCCGGCAGATTGGTGGCGACGATCGGCGGCTTCGAGACCACGGTTGATTCACCGTTGCAGAACCTGGCACTGCATCAAGAGATCATGGAAAAAGCTGTTCTCATGGGCTCCACCTGCGGCGAAATTCTTCTGCCGAAGCCGTTCCCCGAGGCCGGCTTTCTCGATTCGGCTGCCCCGTGGCTAGGCGTGGCGGGCGACAAGGGCGGCTGGATACATACCGATCTTGTCGTCTACTTGAACGCGATCCTTGATATTCCCAGCGACACGAACCAGCCTACGATCCTCGGCCCCGACGGCAGGCTGTACTTCGATTACTCGGGCTACAGCTATAACCGGCAGCGAGCTTATCCGGGCTGCATCACGTACTTCGTCATCGAAGACGGCACCGCGACGCTGATCGAGGACCGGCCCATCCTGAATGCCGCCCTCGGCACCGGGTATGACGTGGTGACCGGCTTCGGGGACGGCGTCGGGCTTTGGGCGCGTATGAACGACAGCCTCTGGGCCCAATTGCACAGCCTGTCCCCGGAACTCCTGGCGACCGGCGATCTCGACGGCAACGGCCAGGATGACGTGGTGGCGGACTTTGGTCCGGAAGTGTCTGGCCAGCCAAGCGGTCTCTGGAAGTGGATGAACAACGGCACCTGGGAGGAGCTGTATATGTTGTCCGCGGAACTCATGGCGACCGGCGATCTCGACGGCAACGGCCAGGACGACGTAGTGATCGATTTCGGCCCGGCCAAGGGCCTTTGGAACTGGATGAACAACAGCACCTGGGCCAAGCTGCACAGCTTGTCCCCTGAGACCCTGGCGACCGGCGATCTCGACGGCAACGGCCAGGATGACGTGTTGGTGGACTTTGGTCCGGGAGTGGCTGGCCAGCCGAGCGGTCTCTGGAGGCGCATGAACAACAGCACCTGGGCCAAGCTGTTTCATCTCTCCCCGGAAGTCCTGGCGACCGGCGATCTCGACGGCAACGGCCAGGACGACGCGGTGATCGATTTCGGCCCGGCGAAGGGCCTTTGGAACTGGATGAACAACAGCACCTGGGCCAAGCTGCACAGCTTGTCCCCTGAGACCCTGGCGACTGGCGATCTCGACGGCAGCATGAGCTACTCGACCACCAATGTTGCCGGGTTTGCGCAAGCGGCCGATGACGCGCGTGCCGTCAATGCCTTCGTCCACGACAACGTCGTGATAATGGCGGATTCCATGGGGAATTCCGAGCTTTGCCCGTGAAATCCGATGGTGGACGTCCTAAGTGCTGAGAGTTCAGGAAGACAAGGGTTGCGGCGGCGGCAATCGCGGGACAGCGAGTATCAGGGTTAGCCTCTGTCACGACGCGCCGGGGTTGTCGCCGTTTCTTGATCCGGTAAGAACCCGCCTTTAGACTTGGGCGAATTGCGCCGAGGCCACGGCGAAGTGCCGGCGCACCCCCTTCAGCGCGACAGCGCGCGGTCGAGCCAGCCGAGGAAGCCGCCCTCCGCCGCCGCGGCCTCCAGTGCGGCCGGGGCGCCGGTCGTTCCGGTCCGGTTCCGGCGCGGGCGCGGCGGCAGGTACTTGTTGGTCGGCTTGTAGCCGCGCTCGGGCATGAGGTCCATGCCGCCGCGCTCGGCAACCAGCTTGACGACCCCGGATTCCGGGTCCGCCAGGTCGCCGAAGTGGCGCGCCCGGGCCGGGCAGGTGGCAACGCAGGCCGGCTCGCGTTCCTCCTCGGGCAGGTGCTCGTTGTAGATCCGGTCGATGCAGAGCGTGCACTTCTTCATCACGCCGCCCAGAACGTCCATTTCGCGGGCGCCGTAGGGACAGGCCCAGGCGCAGAGGCCGCAGCCCATGCACATCGTCTCGTCGACCAGCACGATGCCGTCCTCGGCGCGCTTGTAGGAGGCGCCGGTCGGACAGACCGTGACGCAGGCCGCGTTCTCGCAGTGCAGGCAGGACTTGGGAAAGTGCACGGTGCGCCCCGCGGCGCCGTCGCCGGCCTCGAAGGTGTGCACGCGGTTGAGCCAGGCCCCCGAGGGCTCGGCCGCGTAGGGATCGAGGTCGCTCAAGGGCGCCGGATAGCCGCCGGTGTTCCACTCCTTGCAGTTGACCACGCAGGCCTGACAGCCGACACAGGTGTCGAGGTCGATCACCAGGCCGAGGCGCCGTTCGGGCGGATTTGCCGGCAGGCTGGTCACCGGCCGTCCCCGGTGCGTTTGCGGAACCCGGCGCCATAGCGCAGCGTCTTCGGCGGGGCGGCGAGGCCGGGCGGCGGCACGACCGCGGGAAAGCGCGGCTCGGTCTCGCCCGCCTCGGTCTCCGCGGCCTTCTCGATGCGGACCCGGAGGTCGTACCAGGCGGCCTGGCCGGTCACCGGGTCGGAGCAGGCGTAGCGATAGCCGCCGTCGCGCGCCGGCAGGAGCTCGTCGATCAGGTGGTTCAGCAGGAATCCCTTGGTCGCCTCGGGCGCATCGGCGGCCAGGTTCCAGGCGCCGGCCCGCTTGCCGATGGCGTTCCAGGTCCAGACCGTGCGGGAATTGACCCCTTCCATGCGGCGGATCTGTGCCTTGACCCTGTTGTGCCGGCTGGTGATCCAGACCCAGTCGTCGTTCTCCAGGCCCTGCTCCTCGGCCAGCGCGCTGGAGACGAACAGCTTGTTGAAGCCGTGGATCTGGCGCAGCCAGGCGTTCTGCGAGCCCCAGGAGTGGTACATGGCCATGGGCCGCTGGGTCACCGCGTGCAGCGGATACTCCGCCTCGTCGTTCACCTCGTCCTCGAACGGCCGGTACCAGATCGGCAAGGGGTCGAAATAGGTTTCGACCCTCTTGCGGTCCCGCTCCGGCGGCCGGGCGGCGCCGTGGCCCCGCGCCGCCAGGCGGAACTTTTGCAGCACCTCGCTGTAGAGCTGAAGCGTGATCGGCGCCCGCGTGCTGATGAACCCCATCTCGACCGCGAAGTCGAGATAGGCCTGGTTGACGTGCTTGTAGTATCTCTGCTCCGGCTCGAGCTCGTGCTGCCAGAAGCATTGGTTCTCGATGTACTTGTTCAGCTGGTTCGGGTTGGGCGCGCCCCGGCCCTCGTGCTCGCCCTCGGTCCCGCGCCAGCCGGCCAGCGGGCCGATGCCGGGCAGCCGCTCGTGGTTCACCAGGTAGTCCGGATAGCCGCCGGGGTACTTCGGGCCGCCGTCCCCGTTGGTCAAGCCGGGCAGGCCGAGACGCGCGCCCAGCGCGATCAGCACGTCCTGGAAGGGGCGCACGTCGCGGTCCGGCTGGACCACCGGCTGTCGGATCGCGTCCGCCGGGCCGTGAGCCTCTGAGATCGGCCGGTCGAGCAGCGAGATGCAGTCCCAGCGCTCCAGATAGGTGGTGTCGGGCAGAACCAGGTCGGCGTAGGCCACGGTCTCTGAGAAATAGGCGTCCGAGTAGATGATGCGCGGGATCCGGTACTCGCCGGTGTCCGGGTCCTTGTCGCTCAGCATGGACATGGTGTCGGCCGTGTTCATGGCCGAGTTCCAGGCCATGTTGGCCATGTACAGGAACAGCGTGTCGATGGGGTAGGGGTCGCCCTTCCAGGCGTTGGTGATGACCATGTGCATCATGCCGTGGGCGGCGAGCGGCGCCTCCCAGGAGAACGCCTTGTCGATCCGCCGGGGCGTGCCGTCGGCCTCGACCAGCAGGTCCTCGGGCGCCAGCGGGAAGCCGAGCGGCGGTCCCGGCAAGGGCTGCCCGGCCTCGACGTCCTGGGCGTGGCCGGCCGGCCGGTTGGTCGGCGGCACCGGCTTGGGGAAGGGCGGCTTGTAGCGATAGCCGCCCGGCGTGTCGATGCTGCCCAGGAGGACCTGGAGGACGTGCAGCGCCCGGCAGGTGTGAAAGCCGTTCGAATGGGCCGAGATGCCGCGCATGGCATGCATGGCGACCGGACGCCCGACCATGGTCTCGTGACGGCGCCCGGCCCAGTCGGTCCAGGGCCGCTGGAGCACGACCTCCTGCTCGAAGGCGGCGTGCGCCAGTTCGGCGGCGATTCTTTTTATGGTGTCGGCACTTACGCCGGTTTCTTCAGCCACGGTCTCGGGCGCGTAGCGCGGATCCAGATAGCGCTCGGCCAGGAGCTGGAAGGACGGCACGGCCGACCGGCCGTCCGGCAGGGTGACCCGGCCCTTCAGCGCCGGCGTCACGCCCGCTGCCAGGGCGTTGGCCGGCGCCTCGGCCTCCGCGTCCCAGCACAGCGGATCGCCGTGATCGTCGCGGGCGAAGAGACCGTCGTCCGCCCCATCCGGGTTCTCGATCACCAGCCATGACGCATTGGTGGTGCGCACCAGATAGTCCAGGTCGACCTTGCCGGCCCGGAGCAGCTCGTGCACCAGGGCCAAAACGAAAAGGCCGTCGGTGCCGGGCGTAATGCCGATCCACTCGTCGGCGATCGCCGAATAGCCGGTCCTGACCGGGTTGACCGAGACGAACTTGGCGCCGCGCTCCTTTAGCCGGGCGAGGCCCAGCTTGATCGGGTTGCTGTCGTGGTCCTCGGCCATGCCGAACATGAGGAAATAGCGCGACAGCTCCCAGTCCGGCTCGCCGAACTCCCAGAACGAGCCGCCGATGGTGTAGAGGCCGCCGGCCGCCATGTTGACCGAGCAGAAGCCGCCGTGCGCCGCATAGTTGGGCGTGCCGAATTGGCTCGCCCACCAGCCGGTCAGCGCCTGGCTCTGGTCGCGCCCGGTGAAGAAGGCGAGCTTGCGCGGATCGCTCTCGCGGATCGCGCCCAGCCAGTCCGCCGCGATGTCGAGCGCCTCGTCCCACTCGATCTCCTGGAACTCCGCGGCGCCGCGCTCTCCGACCCGCTTCAAGGGCTTGGTCAGGCGGGCCGGCGAATAGTGCTGCATGATGCCGGCCGAGCCCTTGGCGCAGAGCACGCCCTTGTTGACCGGGTGGTTGCGGTTGCCCTGGATGTAGCGGATCGCGCCGTCCTTGAGGTGTACCTTGATGCCGCAGCGGCAGGCGCACATGTAGCAGGTCGAGTACTTGACCTCGTCCGAAACGACGGGCGAGGTATCGACCCGCGCCCCCGATCCCGCCGTCGCGCCCTTCTCACCGGTCCCCGTCATATCCTCCCAAGTCCCCTGCGGCCGGTCCGCTCGCTCCATGGTCCCGGCTGGAACGATCGGCGGTGTTCCGACATTCTTGTTTTGTAAAGCCGCGGCCTTCCGAGCGTCGCTTGCCCACAGCGGCGCCCGACTTTAGACTCGCGCAACAGTGGCGTAAATGCCGCTTGGACATTTTGTGTGGGGCCAATGCGCGAGCTGATCTTCCCGGTCGAGCACGACAGCGGGGTCGGCCTCCAGACCCAGCTGCGCCGGCAATTGGTCGACGCCATCCTGGACGGCCGCCTGTCGGGCGACGATCCCTTGCCGTCCTGCCGGCGCATGGCCCAGGCGCTCGGCGTGTCGCGCAATACCGTCGTGCTGGCCTATCAGGCGCTCACCGACGAGGGCCTGTTGATCTCGCGCGAGCGCGTCGGCTATTTCGTCAACGCCGAGATGGTGATCGGACAGGCCGAGGCCGGCCGGCCGCTCGCCGAGGCGGCGGGGGGAAAGCAGCCGGTCGACTGGTGGCCCCGGCTGCAGGCCCGGCCCTCGGAACAGCTGCAGATCACCAAGCCGAAGAACTGGCAGCGCTATCCCTATCCCTTCGTCTACGGCCAGGCCGACCCCAGCCTGTTCCCGGTCGCCGCCTGGCGCACCTGCTCGCGCCAGGCCCTCGGCCTGACCTCGATCCGCACCTGGACCGAGGACAGCCTGGGCGCGGACGACCCGCTGCTGATCGAGGAGGTGCGCACCCGGGTATTGCCGCGCCGCGGCATCAAGGCCGCGCCCGGCCAGATCCTGATCACCATGGGCGCGCAGAACGCGCTCTTCCTGGTCGCACGGCTGCTCGCCGGGCCGAAGGTCACGGTCGGCTTCGAGGACC
>CAMYMY010000156.1 GCA_947259625.1 uncultured Kiloniellales bacterium
GTTCAGCAGGATGCCCCAGCCGGCCGAGTGGATGGTCCAGGGCCAACGGGCCCAGGGCAAGTCATCGAACTTTCCGTCTCCATTGAAGAGCAGCCAGTCCATCATCGTGAGACCGAAGTTCTCGGTGAAGATCACGCCGATTAGACCGGCGGCCAGACCCAAGGTCGCGCCCTGACGGGTGATCCAGGGGAACCAGGTGACCGCCGCCAGGGACGGCCACATCTGGAACCCGAAAGCGACCGCCAGACCGCCCAGCAGCACCAGTTGATCCTCGGCGTAGGTAGCCACCAGCAGCGCGGAGAACACGATGAAGGCCACACCGGCACGGCCGAAGAACTTCTGCGTGCCGTGGCTGGCGGTCGGGTTGAGGTAGCGCTTGTAGAGATCGCGGGTCAGCATGCCGCCGGCCGTGGACATGTAGGCGGCGCCGGTCGACTGCATCGCCGCCAGCGCACAGACTGCCAGGATTCCGACCAGCCAGGGCATGGTATCCGCGATCTGGTTGAAGTAGTAGGGAACCAGCGAGTCCGGCTTGGCCGAGATCGCGGCGCCGTCCAGGACGTTCGAAATCGCCAGTCCGGCCTCCGTCACCGCCGGGTTGGCGCCCAAGAGGTGCGCGCCCATGCCCTGGAACGCGGTGAAGAAGAACAGGATCAGGCCGATGCAGAACGACGAGGCCCAGACCTGCTGCGGCGCGAAGGGCTTGGGAGACTGGTTGCCGAAGGCCCACATGGTGAACGCCGGGGCCGACTGGATGCCCATCAGCGCGAACATGTAGGTCAGGCACATGATGCCGGTCCACAGCCCGCCGACCGGCGTCTCCTTGCCGAGGCCCGCGGTGAACTGGATCACGCCGGGAATGGCGAAGTAGGCGTTGTAGTCGCCGCCGCCGTACTCCCCGGTGGTGCCCCACTTGCCGACGTCGGACTTGGCGAGCTCGGCGAAGCCGGCGTTCAAGGCGTCCCAGCCGCCGGCCAGGTTGAGCGCGATCAGCCCCGTGATCACGATGCCGAGTCCGAGCAGGACGCACTGCACGGTGTCCACGTAGGCCACCGCCCTGAGGCCGCCCGAGGCCACGTAGATGAGCACCACCAGCGACAGGACCCACATGCCGACCTCGGTCGAGATCAGGTCGTCGGTCAGCACGTTGAACAGGAAGCCCGAGGCGCCGAGCTGAACGCCCAGGTACGGGATCGAGAACAGCAGCGCGACCAGCACCACCAGGATGCGGATGGCGTCGCCCTTGAAGTAGTCCGCCAGCATCTCGCCCGGCGTCACATAGCCGAAGCGTTTGCCCAGCATCCACTGGCGCTTCAGGAACAGCACGCCGGTGAAGGGAATGGTGATGGTGTAGAACGAGGCATAGGCGTACTGGAACCCGTCGCGATAGACGAGGCCCGGATGGCCCATGAACGTCCAGCCCGAGAACGACGTCGCCGTCGCCGCCAGGATGAAGACCCAGATCGACAGGAGCCAGATAACCTTCGGTGCCATATGTAACGTCCCCCTTCATGAAGGCCCCGGCCCTGTTGGTGTTGATCTTCTGGGGCCTGGACCGGATTCGCTCCCGCCGGCGCGCCTGCAGGGCGACTCGGCGAAAACCTGAAAGTACTTACACAGATCCGAAGGTAACCTATTCGTTAATTCGGCACAGCGTCAATCGTGCGTTCGTGAGCCCAAGGAATTTTGTCAATCTTTTGACGGATGTTCACGAAAACGTGTAAAATCAGTCAAACAAGAACAAAGAGGCGTTTGGGGACGGATCGCCATGCCACGACAGGCCATGTTGGGCAACAGGGTGCGCCGGCTGCGCCATCGGCAGGGCCTGACCCAGGTCGCCATGGCCGCGCAGCTGGGCATTTCGCCCAGCTATCTGAACCTGATCGAGCACAACCAGCGCAGCCTGAACCGCCCGCTGCTGCTGAAGCTCTCGGAGTGCTTCGATATCGACCTTCAAGCCTTCTCGGGCAACGAGGAGGCCCGGCTTCTCGCAGATATCGCCGAGCTTTTCGGCGATCCGCTGTTCCGCGACCTCGAGGTCGAGGCCGGCGAACTGAACGAATTGGTCGGCAGCGCGCCGGCGGCCTGCCAGGCGTTCCTGGCGCTCTACCGGGCCTACCGGAACGCCCGGGAGGACCTTCGGGGCCTCAGTGCGCGCCTTGCCGAGGATCCCTATCTGGCCGCCTCCAGCCACCAGCTGCTGACCCTGCTGACCTCGATCCGCTCCTTTGCCGAGATCCTGCACGACAACGTCGACCTGGCGGCGCGCAAGCGCCAGCAGTTCGTCGGGATCCTGGTCGAGGAAAGCGAAAAGTTGACCGATCTCGTCAACCAGCTGTTCGAATTCATCACCGGCGAGGGGTTTCAGGACCTGCGCGGCGCCGACTCCCCGGTCGACGAGGTCACCGACGCCCTGCATGCTCAGCACAACCATTTCCCCGATTTGGAGGACGCAGCCGGCGCGGCGCGGCGCGAAATCGGGCTGCGCAAGGCCGGCGCCTTCGAGTCGCTCTCCGCCGCGCTGGCCGAGCGCCACGGCATCACCGTCGTTCTCGGCGCGGAGGACACCGGCGCGGAGGACACGGGCACGAAGCTGGCGGACGGCCTGAACGGCGAGCGGCCGTGCTTCGGCATCCCCGAGGCGCTGCCGGCCAGCAGCGCTACCTTCCGCGTCGCGCGGCAGATCGGGCTCTCGACCCTGGGGCCGCTGTTCGAGGCCCGGCTGGCCGAAACCCAGCTTTCGACGCAGGCGGCGCGTGACATGTACTGCCGTGCGCTGGCAAGCTACTTCGCGGGCGCCCTCTTGATGCCCTATGACGAGTTCCTGGAGGCGGCATGTACCCTGCGCCACGACATCGAACTGCTGGGCCGGCGTTTCGGCGTCAGCTTCGAGCAGGTCTGTCACAGGCTGACCACCTTGCGGCGTCCCGGCGCGGAGGGCGTGCCGTTTCACTTCCTGAGGGTCGACATCGCCGGCAATGTCTCGAAGAGATTCAGCGGCTCCGGCCTGCGCATTCCACGCTACGGCGGCACCTGCCCACGCTGGAACGTGCATGGCGCCTTCATGAGGCCCGGCCGCATAGACCGGCAACTGGCGCGCCTGCCCGACGGCGCGACCTACTTCTGCATCGCGAAGACCGAGACCAAGTCCGGCGGCGGGTACCGGGCGCCGGGCAGCCACTATTCGATCGGCATCGGCTGCGAAGTGTCTTTCGCACCGCAGCTCGTCTATGCAGACGGCATGGACCTGGGGAATCCCGAAATCGCCGTGCCGGTCGGTGTTCATTGCCGGCTGTGCGAACGACGCGACTGCGCGCAGCGCGCCTATCCGTCGTTCGTTCAATGATTCGGCCGCGCATTGGGGGGCCGCGAGGATGACCCGAAGTGTCCTGGTCGTGGAAGACGAGCCCAATATCGTCGATTCGCTCAGCTTCCTCATGAAACAGGCCGGCTACGGCGTGCAGGTCGCACGCGACGGGGACGCGGCGCTTCGGGTCATGGAGAGCCGGATGCCCGATCTGATCCTGCTCGACGTCATGCTGCCGCGGCGCGACGGCTACGACGTGTGCCGCGCGATACGCGCCAACCCGGCCTGGGACGGGGTCAAGATCATCATGCTGACCGCCAAGGGCCGGGAGCTGGACCGCCGCAAGGGCCTCGAGCTGGGGGCGGACGACTACGTGACCAAGCCGTTCTCGACCCGCGAGATCGTCGAGCGGGCGCGCAAGCTTCTGGAGGCCACGGAGGAATGAGCGGCGCCGCGCCGGTCCTGGCCCTGCTTTACCCGGCCGGCCGTTCCGGGCGATCATACCGTCCGGATGCCTCTAGATGTCGGGCGCCGCGGGCCGAGGGTCCGCGCCCCCGGCGGGAGCCGTGAGAATGTATCGGCCGGGTCTCGTTGGCGAGCGCGCGATCGCCCTCTTTCTCCTCGCCTTTCTCGCCTTCAACCCGCCGCTGCTGTCGATCTTCAGCGCCGACGTCATTCTCTTCGGCGTGCCGCTGCTCTACTTCTATCTGTTCTGTGTCTGGGCCGGGATTATCGCGTTGATCGGGCTGCACGCGGTTTCGGGAAACCGGGCCGCGGGAGAAGAACCGCCCGCTCCGCCCGGCGGCGGGGAGTTCGGGGGCCCCTGATCGTGCTGAGCGGCTGGTCCATACTGCTGACGTCCCTGGCCTATCTCTGCCTGCTGTTCGCGATCGCCTATTATGTCGACAAGAGGGCCGACGCCGGGCGCAGCGTCATCGCCAACCCCTATATCTACGCCCTGTCGATCGCCGTCTACTGCACCTCGTGGACATTCTACGGCAGCGTCGGACGCGCAGCCTCGAGCGGCATCGATTTCCTGCCGATCTATCTCGGCCCAACCTTGACCTTCGTGGTCTGGTGGTTCGTGCTGCGCAAGATCATCCGCATCAGCAAGGCCCACCGCATCACCTCGATCGCCGACTTCATCTCCTCGCGCTACGGCAAGAGCACGCAGCTGGGCGTCCTCGTGACGGTGATCGCCGTGGTCGGCATCATGCCCTACATTTCCCTGCAGCTGAAAGCCGTCTCCACCAGCTTCAACGTGCTGCTGCAGTATCCGGAGGTGATCACGCCGCACCCCTCTGGCCGGGTTCCGGTACTGCAGGACACCGCCTTTCTCGTCGCCTTGGTTATGGCGGCCTTTGCCATCCTCTTCGGCACCCGGCACATAGACGCCAGCGAACATCACGAAGGCATGGTTGCGGCGATCGCCTTCGAATCCCTGGTCAAGCTGATCGCGTTTCTGGCCGTGGGCCTGTTCGTCACCTTCGGGCTGTACGACGGCTTTGCGGACTTGTTCGCTACAGCCAGGGCCACGCCGGAGGTCGCGAGCCTGCTCACCTTGAGCGGCGCGAGCTACGGACAGTGGATGACGCTCACCCTGCTGTCCATGGCGGCGATCGTTTGCCTGCCCCGGCAGTTCCAGGTCACCGTGGTGGAGAACGTGAACGAGGCCCACCTGGAGAAAGCGGTCTGGCTGTTCCCGCTGTACCTGCTGATCATCAACATCTTCGTCCTGCCGATCGCGCTCGGCGGACGCCTGGCCTTCCCGGGCGGCGGGGTCGACGCCGATACCTTCGTGCTGACCCTGCCGATGTTCGACCAGCAGGAATTCCTCGCGCTCTTCGCGTTCATCGGCGGCCTTTCCGCGGCCACCGGGATGGTGATCGTCGCCGCCATCGCCCTCAGCACCATGGTCAGCAACGACCTGGTCATGCCGGTGCTGCTGCGCCTGACCTGGCTCAGGCTGACCGAGCGGGGCGATCTTACCGTGCTGCTGCTGTTCATTCGCCGGGCCAGCATCATTCTGATTCTGCTGCTCGGCTATGCCTACTTCCACCTGATCGGAGAATCCGACGCCCTGGTGACGATCGGGCTGGTGTCCTTCGCCGCTGCCGCGCAGTTCGCGCCGGCCATCATCGGCGGCATTTTCTGGAAGGCCGGCACGCGCCGCGGCGCCGTGACCGGCTTGAGCCTCGGCTTCGCGGTCTGGGCCTACACGCTTCTCCTGCCGTCCTTTGCCCGCTCCGGCTGGCTGCCGATCGAGTTCATCGACGCCGGGCCGCTGGGCATAGGCTTGTTGAAGCCGCACGAACTGTTCGGGCTGCGGGGCATGGACAGTCTGTCGCACGCGCTGTTCTGGAGCATGCTGGTCAATATCGGCGGCTACATCGCACTGTCCCTGAGGAGCCACCAAAGCGCCATCGAACGCATCCAGGCGGCGCTCTTCGTCGACGTGTTCCGGCAGTCGAGCGCACAAGGCGGGTCGCGCTTCTGGCGCGGGTCCGCCACGGTCGCCGACCTGCGCGCCCTGATCGTCCGCTTCGTCGGCAAGAGCACGGCCGAGCGTGCGCTGGGCGGCTACGCCCGGGCCCGCGGTCTGAACCTCGCCAAGCTGCGCCAGGCCGACGCCGACCTGGTGAACTTCGCCGAACGCCTGCTGGCCGGTGCCATCGGGGCCGCCTCGGCGCGGGTCATGGTGGCCTCGGTGGCCAAGGGCGAGGTCGTCGGCATCGAGGAGGTCATGAAGATCCTCGAAGAGACCTCCCAGGTGATCGAATACAGCCACAGTCTGGAGCAGAAATCACGGGAGCTGGAGGCGACCACCGCCGAGCTGAGGGCGGCCAACGAGCGGCTCAAGGAGCTCGACCGGCTGAAGGACGATTTTCTGTCGACGGTCAGCCACGAGCTGCGCACGCCGCTGACCTCGATCCGCTCGTTCAGCGAGATCCTGTTCGACAACCCGGACCTCGACACCGAGGAACGGAGCCGGTTCCTCACCATCATCGTCAAGGAGAGCGAACGCCTCACCCGCCTGATCAACCAGATCCTCGACCTGGCCAAGATGGAGGCCGGCCGGATGGAGTGGGAGCTGGACGACATCGATCCGAGAGCGGTGATCGACGAAGCCCTGGCCGTCAGCAGCGGCCTGCTGGCCGAAAAGTCGGTCCGACTGGAGGTCAAGCTCGACGGCCACCTGCCGAGGGTCCACGTGGACCGCGACCGGTTGATGCAGGTTATCGTCAACCTGTTGTCCAACGCGGTGAAGTTCTGCCACCAAACCCATGGCCTCGTCGTCGTCTCGGCCGAGACGCGCGACGAGGGCCTCTACGTCAGCGTGGCCGACAACGGACCCGGGGTCGCGTCCGAAAACCGCCGGATGATCTTCGAGAAGTTTCAGCAGGCGAACGAGGCCTTGACCGACCGGCCGGGCGGCAGCGGCCTGGGCCTGGCCATCTCGCGCCAGATCGTCGAGTACTTCGGCGGCCGCATCTGGGTCGAGAGCGTGCCCGGCCACGGCGCGAAATTCGCCTTCACGATCCCGCTCGAAAGAGCCCCCGTCGCGCAGAGCGCGGAGTGACGCATGGCGGACTCCGGCCTCATGCAACCGCGAACCCGGATTTTCTCGCACCTAGTTCGAGATTATATGCGCGGGTCGCCGGTGGTTCTGTCGGGCGATGCCACCGTGGCCGAACTGTTGGGGCGCATGGCCGCGGCCAAGCAGACCAGCGCGCTGATCACGAACCAGGCGGGGCGGCTGGCGGGCATCGTCACCGAGCAGGACGTCACCCGGCGGATCGCGCTGCGCTGCGACGGCAGCGAAGCGGTCGGCAACATCATGAGCACGCCGGTGCGCACCATCGACGCCGACGACTATCTCTACTACGCCATCGCGCGCATGCGCCGCTTCGGCTGGCATCACATGCCGGTGACCGACCGCCGGGGCCGCCCGCTCGGTGTCATCAACCTGTCGGACGCGCTGGCCGTCGCCGGCGAGCAGGTGCTGCGCGAGATCGATCTGATCAGCCATCAGGACACGCTGGACGGCCTGCGCGAGATCAAGGCCGCCCAGGTCGACCTGGCCGACAGCCTGTTCCTGGACAATGTGCCGGCCCCGGAGGTCCAGGCGGTGATCACGCACATCAACCGCGATATCCATCGCCGGCTCATCGAGACCCATCTCGAGGCCATGGCGCAGTCGGGCTGGGGCGAGGCGCCGGTGCCGTTCTCGCTGATCATCATGGGCTCGGGCGGGCGCGGCGAGAACTTCCTCTATCCGGACCAGGACAACGGCTTCATCCTCGAGGACTATCCGGACAAGGAGCACGGGCCGATCGACATCTTCTTCATCGAGCTGGCCGAGCGGATGACCCGCGACCTCGATGCCGTCGGCTTCCCGTACTGCGGGGGCTACGTGATGGCGACCAATCCGGTGTGGCGCAAGACCCGGACCCAGTGGCGCGACCAGATCAGGATGTGGGGCCGCAAGCGCAGCGTCATCGCGATTCAGCTCTCCGACATCTTTTTCGACTTCCAGGGCGCCTTCGGCGAGGTCTGGATGGCCGAGGAGCTGCGCCGCCACGTGACCAAGATGGCCAAGTCCAGCCCCGCGTTTCTCGGCGAGCTTCGCCGCGAGGTGTCTCAAGCCGGCGTCGCCCTCGGCTGGTTCGGCCGCTTCCGCACGGACACGGAGAAGCCCGAGCACAAGGGCGAGATCAACTTGAAGCATGCCGGCACGCTGGCCCTGGTGAGCAACGTCCGGCTGCTGTGCCTGCGCGAGGGTATCGCGGTGACGACGACCTTGGGCCGGATCGCGGCGCTGCATGACGCCGGCGTGTTCGACAAGGACGAGCAGGACTATCTCAGCGGTGCATTCCACCACATCACGCGCCTCTTGCTGCGCCAGCAGATTGACGACTTCAAGTCGGGCAAGAAGGTGGGCAACCATGTTCACCCCGACGCCCTCTCGGAGCGCGAAAAGGACATCCTGGTGGATTCGCTGAAAGCCATAGAGACTCTGCGCAAGCGCGTGAGCAACGAGTTCGCGGGGGAGCTGTTCTGACCGGCCCCGGCCGCCGGTCGGAAAGGGAGGAGACAAGAAATGACGCATTCCGTGCTGGTGGTGGACGACGAGCCCCACATCCTCCATTCGCTGGAATTCCTGATGAAGCACGAGAACTACGACGTGCGTGTCGCCCGCGACGGCGAAGCCGCCCTGACGGCCATCGAGGAGAAGCGTCCGGACCTCATCCTGCTCGACGTGATGATGCCGAAGCGGGACGGTTACTCGGTCTGCCAGACGATCCGCGCCAACCCCGAGTGGCAGGACATCCGCGTCATCATGCTGACCGCCAAGGGCCGGGATATCGAGCGGGAGAAGGGTCTGGCCCTGGGCGCCGACGACTACATCACCAAGCCGTTTTCGACCCGCGACCTGCTGAAACTGGTCAGACACTACCTCGAGCCGGACGAGAGCCCGGCTTGACGGATCGGCCGAGGGATCGCCGATGAGCTTGAGAACCGTTCTTGTCGTCGTACTGGGAGGTCTTGCTGCGGCGGTGGGCGCTTTGCTGGCCGGCGGGGTGTGGCTGGCTGCCGACTCTGTTCCCGCCTCCGAAGCCGTTGGGCCGCAGCTGATCGCCTACGCCATCTTCTCGGCGCTGGCCGTCGCCGCGCTCTGCGCCCTGGCGTGGGTCGTGCTGCAACTCCGCCTGGTCAGGCCCTTGACCACGCTGACCCGGGAGATTCAAACGCTGACCCATTCGCGGGCCGGTCGCGCCATCGAGCTGCCCGAATCCCACTTCCTCGGCGGACTGCCCGACGCCGCCAACGAGCTGGCGCGGTCGCGAAGTCCGTGGCCTCCGCCACCGCCGACGTCGAGGAACAGAAGAACCGCCTTGCCGCGATCCTGCTGGACCTGAGCGAAGGCGTCATCGTCTGCGATCCGGCCCATAGGATACTGCTCTACAATCAAATGGCGGCGCGGATTCTCAGGTCGCCGGAAGCGCTCGGCCTGGGCCGCCCCCTGTTCGAGCTGCTGGCTCGGGAACCGGTGATTCACACCTTGGAGCAGATCACCGAGCCGCTCGAGGAGGGCAGGAACCGCGAGTCCAACCGCTCGACGGTCCAGTTCGTCTGCGCCACCGCCGACTCCCAGATGCTGCTGCAGGGGCGCATGAGCCTAATCCTCGATGCCGCCGGCGCCACCACCGGCTATGTCCTCTCCCTCACCGACGTGAGCGAGGAGGTCAAGGACCTCGCCAAGCGCGACTCGATGCTGCGCGCGATCACCGAGGAGTGGCGGGCTCCGATCGCC